>JAJTEY010000044.1 GCA_021299855.1 Bacteroidota bacterium
TCATCAACTATTCTGTTGCATTAGAGATGATGGACGAAGCATCAGCGCGGGAATATTTTAACTTATCCAATTATATTATACAAGGCTCGATCGGTGCTTTAATCATGGGATTAATAACCAGTGCTATTGTTGCAGTTTTCATACGCCGCTAACCAATTTCCAAAAAAATGGGTAACAAGGATGTTTTACCAACTGAAAAATGGAGCACTGTATCGGGCTTAGCTCCGAAGTTCCTGTTTGCACTTGTTGCCATGTACCTCGGTCGTTCTGTTCTTATTCCATTATGCTTTTCAGCATTACTCGCATTTATTCTTTATCCAATTTGTAAATGGCTGGAAGTTCGAAAAATCCCAAGAGGTATAGCCATTGTCCTTGCTCTGCTTCTTATTACCGGCATCCTTGGAGGTATTGTTTTACTACTAATTACCCAGATTGCCGAGTTCGCATCGGAATGGGAATTATTAAAGGAAAAACTATTATTAACAGCCAATGATTTAGGAAACTGGATTGGAGTACGCTTTCACTTAGACTATCAGGAACAAGCAGACATTATTCGTTCGTTTATAGAAAGTTCAGGAAATCAGGCTATACCAATTTTAAAAACGACAGCGAATTCGTTTACAGAATTGTTATTCTTTCTGATCATGATTCCTTTAATTACCGCGCTAATCCTATACAATCGCGGCTTACTAAGTAATGCGCTGTACGCTTGGTTTCCTCAAGAACAAAGAAATGCTATACATCAAATTTTATTGGAAAGTGTTACCGCCTACTATCGGTTCGTAAGAGGAATGCTGTTGGTGTATCTTACAGTTGGAATACTTAATTCAATCGGACTTTATTTTATCGGACTTCCGCATCCTTTACTTTTTGGATTCATTGCAGCAATTCTCACCTTCATTCCCTATGTCGGTATCATGATTGCATCATTACTGCCGATTACAATCGCCTGGGTGAATTATAACTCCATTTGGTATCCAATTGCCGTTATCGCTGTATTTGCCACAGTACAGCTACTGGAAGCGTATTTGATATTTCCATTTGCAGTGGGCAATCAAATTAAAATCAACTCACTTGTTGTTATCGTTGCGATTCTGATGGGTGGATTAGTATGGGGTGCTGCCGGCATGATTTTATTCATCCCGCTCATCTCCATATTTAAATTAATCGCGGACCGCACTGAGCAATTGCGTCCTATTTCGATTTTGTTGGGCACGTATAAATAGGGGACAAAATCCATGCCCCCTTCAGCCACATATCCTGATTCGAAAGCTGCTCCGCCATTCAACTAACCTCTGCTACCTGTAATATCCGCAGGCGGTTTTGGTGTCCAGCACCCTTCAAATTTAAATGCGAGTTTGCCGTAATAATCGGTGCTGTAAAACCCGACACGATCCAATGTTGCGTCAATTTCAGATTGATCAATGCCTTCAATTTCACGCAAATTTAAAATGTACAACCAGTCACCTTTTTTACAAATAGAACAACCAACCAGTTTATAGTTGATCTCCAGGACATCCAGTAAAAATTCCTGTGTCTTTAAATCAGGAACTACACACAGAGGACTCATCACTTGAATGTAATATTTTCCCGAACCTGCATTCCATTCGAAAACATCAATCCATATAGTGGCATCTTTCAATTTATACGACCATTGTCCCGGCTTTTCACCACGGCATAATGCAGGATCAACCTTTAAGCCTTCAATGCTCTTTTCTACCATTCGATAAACTTCCTGATGTGTCATGTGTATTGAATTTAGTTATGATTAAACCCTGTATTAGATCAGTCCGCGTGCTTTTAACTCGAGATATTTATTTATCGTGTTTACCGTCAAATTTTCAGGAGCGGTATAAACAGCATGAATGCCGCTTTTTTCGAGTTCCTTAACAATCAGTTTTTTCTCGTAGGTAAATTTCTCGGCAATGGTTTGATAATAGATTTCCTGCACCGTATTGGGTTTGGTGTCGAGGAAATTTCTCAGTTCCGTATTTTCAAAAAACACCACTACCAACAAATGATCTTTTGCAATACGACGCAGATACGTCATTTGTCGCTGTGCAGAAGAAAGTGTTTCGAAATTGGTATATAAAATGACTAACGACCGCTGACTAACAGTGCGCTTCAGTGTAGCATACAATCGTCCGTAATCCGATTCCAGGAAACCTGTTTTTGCAGAGTACAACAATTCCATGATGTTATACATCTGCATCCCTTTTCTATCAGCAGGCAATGCGGCATGAATGCGATTGGAGAACGTAATCAGCCCCGCTTTATCGTACTTCAACATCGCAATGTTCGAAATCACGAGCGACGCGTTAATCGCATAATCCAACAAGGTCATGCCTTCAAACGGCATCTTCATGTTTCGACCCATGTCGATCACATTGTACACTTGCTGTGACTTTTCGTCCTGATACGTATTCACCATCAGACGACCGCGTCGTGCAGTTGCCTTCCAGTTTACCGTGCGCGGATCATCACCTGAAACGTAATCTTTGATTTGATCAAATTCCATATTATGACCCAAACGACGAATTTTCTTGATGCCAACTTCCGTTAAGCGGTGCGAGATGGCCAGCAATTCGAAACGTCGCATTTGTATGTACGACGGATAAACCGGCACCTCATGATCATGACCGAACTGATAACGTCGGCGCAACATACCGAGCATGGTAGCCACAAAAACATTCACCGCTCCAAATACATATTGTCCGCGTTTTACAGGTCGTACCTGATACGTCAATTTCTTTGAAGCAAACGGATTTAAGTACGCGTAAAATTTCAAATCACGCGCTTGAAACTGAACAGGCAATTCATCAACAACGGTAACAAATACCGGATAGGGATACTTGTTCTCTAACGTAATTTCAATCGGATTCAAATCACCGTTCGACAATTTATCCAATGTTCCGCGAACGGCATGAAATCCTTTCGGGCGAATCCACAGCAGCACAATATCTACACCAATTAAAATAGGTATTGCTGTTGCACCGATTACGGCTATCGGATAAAGTCCGGGAAGAAAATACGCGACAATACACAACACCAAAAGCGCTGCCACTGCGATATAAAAACGCGTTGCGAAGTAAAACGATTTGATGAAGCGTATTAAAAACATTATCTCGGAATTTCAACCATTTGCAAAATCTGCATGATGATATCGCGTGACGTTTGACCTTCCATCTCTTTCTCCGGTGTCAACATAACACGGTGTTGCAAAACAGGAATTGCCACTTCACGTATATCATCGGGAGTTACGAAATCGCGTCCGCGCATAGCGGCAATGGCTTTCGCTGTGGTTAAGATAGCCAGTGATGCACGTGGTGATGCGCCCAAATACAAGGCACTGTTGTTACGCGTCATGTTTACGATTTGTGCGATGTAATGCAACAAATTCGGCTCGACATACAAACTGTACACTTTCTCGCGATAGGTTTTTAATTGCTCCGCACTAATAACAGGACGAATGTGATCGAGATTCATGCTGTTCTTGCGGGCGTGGAAGTCGGCAAGAATTTTTGTTTCCTGATGCAAATCCGGATAGTCCACCTGAATTTTGAAAATGAATCGATCCAATTGTGCTTCCGGCAAACGATACGTCCCCTCCTGCTCCACCGGGTTTTGTGTAGCTACTACCATAAATGGCACGTCGAGTTTGTACGTAATACCATCCACAGTTGCCTGACGTTCTTCCATCGACTCGAACAAAGCAGATTGTGTCTTCGCCGGAGCGCGGTTGATCTCGTCGATCAATACGATGTTGGCGAAAATAGGTCCACGCTTAAACTCAAACTCATTTGTTTTAAGGTTGTACACGCTTGTACCAATTACATCCGACGGCATCAGATCGGGTGTAAACTGTACACGTGAAAATTTCACGTTGATGGTCTTCGCCAACAACTTCGCCGTTAATGTTTTTGCAACACCGGGAACGCCTTCTATCAGTACGTGTCCGTCTGCTAATAATGCAGCGATTAATAAATCTACTACGCGCTCCTGGCCGACAATGATCTTTCCGATTTCGGCGCGAATGTCACCGACAGCTTGCTGAAGATCGTCCAATTGGACACGATTAGAAAAATTCAAAGAGTCTGACATGATAGTGGTATTGAAGGTTAACGTTTACTTTTTTGATTGAATTCCCAAATGGCACGTTCCAGATTTTTCAAATCTGTTTCCGATGCGCGTGCATTCTCTTTTAAATAATTTATGGCTCGAAACAGCTTATCCACTTCGCTTTTCGGAACGCCACTTAAATTAGAAATACGCTCCACAAACGTATTGTCAATGACATTCGTTTGTACATAAAATCTACATCTTACCGATTCCAGAAAATAGGTGATCTTTTTCTGAATGATAAGATGATGATTGTTTTGACGATAATACAATGCTCCTATTTGCTCCACGAAATCCAATGTCGCATTGTTCAATGGCTTTATCACGGGAACCAGTCGCTGCATGCGTTTACCTCCAAATAACAATACCAATCCGCCGAAAATAATAGCAATAAAATAGGCGAGCTTTAATGCAGGTTCCGAAAGCATGTAACGGCGTGAATCGTTATGAATAACATAACCGTCTTTGTAGAATTCATCAAACCACAGTGCCATCGGTGGCAGATAGCGCAATGCATTCACGGCATATTTACCCGAACGTTCTTCACTCAAATAATAATTCGTGAATGCCTCCGGTAATTTATGCAGTAAAAAATATCCGTTACCGAATTGCACTTTAATATAGTTCGGTCTCATGTGTCCATCAACACCTAACACCAAAGTTTTTGTTGTATCAAAATCATAAAACGAGCGACCGCGTTGTGCTTTATCATAAATAGCGAAAGAGTCTAAACGAAACTTCGGGTGCACCAGATTAGCTTGAGGCGTATAATAATCTCCTGCAACAACACCTTCCAATGTCAATGCGGAATCCATATCAATATTGTCATACGTGAAATCGTGATCCTTTACACCTAATGTATCCGATAGCATCCCGAATTTATGTGCCGAAATAAATGCCACATTGCCTTGCTCTACAAAATGGCATAACGCAACAACATCTAATGCCGAAGGTTTAAACTCACTATTGATAAATACGTAGGCTGTATTATCAACGTTGCGGAATAAACTTTCTGTCATACCCATCGCAATCATGGCACTGTCATCCATCCCGAATGAAGCATTCTGATTATTTCGCATTTGCCTGTAAATCGTCTGACTCACCGTTGTCACCTCATTGCGGGTAATCTTTGGCGCAATAGTTCTTGTGATGTAACAACCGAATGGAATTTTAGAACGGCCCGAATAATCGGTTGACCAATCAATATGCTGCGCAGCCTGCTTCTCCGAATACTTGTAAAGTACCGTGAAGGCAATGCCCAGCAAAATCAGATATGGCCACGCTCTGCGCATTTACTTTTTGGCAATTTGATTTAACATCAACTTAAATTCTTCTTCCGCATTTCCGTATTGCGAACGATCCGGCACAAACTCACCATACCACACATAATCGTATAACAAACTCAATTTTCCGAATCGCTGTGCATACGGTGTAGATCGCACTTCACGTTCGTAATCCAAATTGGTTTTGTCGGTGCGCCAGTGTATCAATTCTTTCTCCGACATTTCCTTTAACATACGCAAGTACCACAACCGCACCGCCAGACGATAATCACCTCGTGCCTGTGCATCCGCAATTTCCTGCTCGTAATTGATGGCGTAAATATCAACGTCTTCCAAAGTAGCATCCGTTACTTCTTCCTTCGCGCGACTCTTTCCTTTGAATATTCCGCTCACACCGGACTTCGTTGCTTGTAATATGGCCCACACCAAAACAATCACCAGAATGATGATGAACAAATTTTGCCAATTGAACGGTGAATCGAAATTCGGTTTGTCAAAACTCGGCGGATCAAATGTGCGGTCCCACAGCGCACTCCACAAACGGTCGAAAACCGTTTCATCCATTTTCTTCTTTTCCTTATCACGTCCGTAACGATACGCTTCATCTTCGTAATAGGGTTTCGCGATGTCCGCCGTGTCGGTTCGTTTGGAATCAATAGTATCGTACTGCACAGGAGGACGACGCGTTTCATCCGGCGCCTGTTGCACAACTTGTCCAAACGACGTGGCAGCCCACATCATTCCGATCAGCAAAAGCTTAATATGTAAGTTCCACACCGTCATCGTCTGCTTTTGTTCCAATCTTATCAATAAGTTCTTTTGTACCTCTGCCTTCCTGCTTTTCGCGTAAACTATAAAAGTGTAATCCTACCGCTAAACAAAAAATGCTGTTCACCATCGTCTTAGCAAATTCAGCAACAGAAGTCAAAATAGTTTCTATCAATTTCCAATCTGTTTTGGATGCATACATATCCAGACTGTACATCTTCGCTACATACGTCATGATTTCAGCAGGAATGGAAATTACTTTGCCCAACGCATACAACAGCAACCACATGATAAAAAACACTGCCCAGGTTTGCCACCAGCTTCCACTTATTAATCCGGCAGCATAACCGAAATGTTTCATCGGATTCTTTCCGCCATTTTCGACGCGTGCATTAAACGTTGAAAAGATGATGTACCAAAACGGAAAGCGAACCAAGACATATCCCAATCCGATTAAACCGATTAACGTAATTCCCATCAAAATACTCTCGCGCGAAATAGCGTAGATGAATCCCGCGATCGCAACACCGATAATGGTGCACAGCAACAACAGAAACAACCACGTAATTCCGTTGGAGACAAACGACTTCACAATGGAAACGCTCACATCGTGCGTATCAAACTTACCGGGACCTTTCAGTTGATATTGTTTAATAATATGACTCACAACCAATGCAATGATGAGTCCGTTGATGAGCCAGCGAAACTGACCTACCAATGCGTTAATTGCAATCCATGATCCGAATCGATCGAAGCTGGGAAATATATCATCACCGGAAAATAAATTGATCTGATAATAACTTTCCATGGTGCACGTCACCAATACGAAAGGTCCTGCCAACAACAACAAACTCAAAAAGTAAGTCGAAAAATTCTCTCGTAGAAAACGACGCGTATCGCTAAACACTGCACCAAATGAACGCACCTTATCCAGTCGTATCGGAAATTGTCTAACGCTCATACGTACCTTGTATTTGATCCGACTTACGTGCAATATTCAAATCTTCTTCTTCTATACGATCATTCCATAACAAGGCGAGCACAATCATTACCAAACCGGACATCACCAGTAATCCGAAAAAGATGTAGGTTGTACTGTCCGAACGAATTCCCGTCACCAATTGCATCACGAATGAAAGCAAAGGCAGGAAGATTAACACAAATCCGGAGATAACCATAAACACCGTGCGCGGATTAAGTTGTGCAAACAAATCACGAGGTGATAATTTCTTTTCCCGGGAACGATTGATGATAAACAATATTGGTGCGGAAACAGGAAGCGTAACAAGCCACAATACAAAAGCAATTCGACTGCTCATGCCCGCTGTGTTTTTCTTTAGTTTGTAAAATAACATCTGCGGATAAAAAACAAAATACCACAATACAAAAACAGCAGAACCCGCAATGATGGCTATTCTTCCGATATCCGGCATTTGCGTATAACGCGTTATAAATCCTTCGAAGAAAGCCGCCAAGAAGAAAAACGGAATAAGCGCCAATCCTATTTTTAATGCTTCACGCGCACCACGACCAAAGGCAACACTTCTCGGCCACGCACCGGGAAACCAAATCGAATTTCCCATCGCGATTCCTGCAGCACCGGCAACAATAATGCACCATATTTCAATAACGCCATGAATCCACACGGTAAGTGTTGCTTCGCGTAAAAAACCGTTCTCGCCTAAAAAATACATGAAGCATCCCAGCATTACACCGTTACGAAACATCATGAATCCCACGCCCATCCAATGAAACACGCCCACCATGATACACGTTAAGGCAACCATGGTATTGTTTAAAGCAATGCGAAAAAACATCGCGAATTGATTTTCACTTTTGTAAACACCCATCGGATCGCCGTTGGCCATATTATCCAATGTGCTGTCCACATAATAATCGCCTAAGATGATGCGCACAAATTCCGAATCGTTTTGAGCGGAGATAATGCCTATCCAAACAGATACGGCGAAAATTAAAAATGCAATCATGAGGTTGCCCAAATGACCGCGCATTAATAATGGAAATTCGTTCGTCCAGAATGTAATCAGTCGACTGCGACTTTCTTTTTTGTTCTTATAAATTTCCTGGTGAATACGTGCCGCGAGATCATTCAAATACCGCTCGGTGGATGATCCCGGGTAAAAAGTTCGTGCCCAGGAAAGATCATCGGTAATACGAACGAATAGATCAGAAAGCACGTCAGGGTTAACTGCATCTTTGCTGCTCAGCATTTTCTCGAACTCCAACCACTTTTCGTGGTTCTTCCGCAGAAACGTGATTTCTTTCATAAGGAGCTACAAGGTAATAAATGCCTGCATCAAATTAATACGCGAGTAATGTTAATTATTCAATTTTTAATACCGGTACTAATTTGAAATTTCTTTCTGTAAATTCGCTTTATGGCAGATTACGCGCGCATCGTCACGTCACAAAATGTAGTTATCGATTATCCGGTAGCCAGTATTGGTGATCGTGTCCTCGCCCGTTTGATTGACGTTATCTTTTTCGCAGCGTATTTGTTTGTTGCGGTGTACTTCATTAGTACTTGGGTAGCCAATGCAGGTAGTTGGGAAGCGCGGGAAGAAATCCTTTTGGCGTTGGCATTCATTGTGCCCTTGCCTGTTCTCACATATACGGTGTGGTGCGAAACATTACTCAACGGAAGAACATTCGGAAAATTAATTCTCGGATTGAAAGTGGTGAAGAAAGACGGTTCACCTGCAGGACTTGGTGATTTTGCCATGCGCTGGGTAACACGATTGTTGGAAGCCGAATTCGGAGTATTCTCCTGGCTCGCACTTCCTGTCGCCATGATCAGCGACAGCAATCAACGGATTGGTGATATGGTTGCCGGAACCATCGTGATCAATGTAAAAGAACGTACTTCGTTACGCAGTACCATTCTGGCGAGTTTAAATCCGCAGTATCAAATTGTATTTCCGCAAGTGGGACAGCTGAACGATCGTGACATGAACATCATTAAAGATGTGATGATGCAAGCGGTGCAAACCGGCAACTACGGACTGTTGGAACAACTGGGAAATAGACTAAAACAAACGCTCGGCGTATTTCCGAATCCGCAACAGTTACCCACGATGCAGTTTCTGAATATCGTATTAGCCGATTACGCACATTACGGATTCGATAAAGGCAAATAAAAAAATCCCGATCATGCGATCGGGATTTTCATTACACTTTAATTTCATCTTCGTTCTTATTCAGGAAGTGATACTCCAGAAAGTGATAAGAACTTACTGATTTGATCTTTACCGACTTCTTGTACTTCCACCACCACTGCATGCGCTGCGACCAAAATCCTTTGGTGAGATAAGCTGCAATGTAAGGATGCACACAAAGCGTAACACCGCTTTCGTTTTGTTCCGTAAGGATATAACGAAGGTTGTTTTCGATTTGATCCATCAACAAAATACTTGCTTGTACTTCGCCTGTTCCACCGCATGTCGGACATTTTTCTGCGGTATCCACGCTGGTTTCAGGACGAACACGTTCACGAGTAATTTGAATCAATCCGAATTTACTTGGAGGTAAAATGGTGTGCTTGGCACGATCCGATTTCATCTCGTCGCGCAACTTATTGAAAAGTGTTTTGCGATTCAGCGGTGAATGCAAGTCGATAAAATCAACTACGATGATTCCGCCCATATCGCGCAAGCGCAACTGACGTGCAACCTCAACGGCTGCTTCCAGATTAACTTCCAGTGCATTGGTTTCCTGATCGGATTGCGACTTGGAACGATTACCGCTATTGACGTCGATCACGTGAAGTGCTTCCGTGTGTTCGATAATTAAGTACGCACCACTTTTCATGGTTACCGTTTTACCGAACAAGGCCTTCACCTGACGTTCAACGCCCAGTTGATCAAACATCGCTGCACCATTCTTGTGCAGCTTTACAATCTTTTCTTTATCCGGTGCAATCGTATGCAGGTACTCGGATATTTCGCCGTACATGCGCTCATCATTTACATGAATAGCACTGAAGGAGGCGTTCAGCATATCGCGCAATATTGCGGATGTGCGGTTTAATTCGCCCAGCACACGCTGAGGCGGTTTGGCGGTAAGCAATGCCTGAAAACAAGTATTCCACTTGTTCACCAGGTCGTTCATGTCGGCATCCAAATCGGCAACACCTTTAGCTTCTGCAACGGTGCGCACAATCACTCCGAAGTTTTTCGGTTTGATACTGAGAATTAATCGCTTTAAGCGTTCACGTTCTTCACTGCTCTTAATTTTCTGTGACACCGAAACTTTTTCGGAGAACGGAATAAGAACAATGTAACGTCCGGCGATAGAAATCTCGGAAGTGATTCGTGGTCCTTTGGTTGAAATAGGTTCCTTCGCTACCTGGATCATCACTTGCTGATCCGACTGCAGCACTTCAGTAATTTTCCCGTCCTTATTAATATCAGGTTCGGGTTTAAAATACTGCAGTGATGCATGTTTTTGTTTTCCTGTAATGGTGTGACGCACGTATTTGTTTAACGACAATACTTGCGGACCCAAATCGAAATAATGCAGGAAGGCATCCTTTTCATAACCGACATCAACAAACGCCGCGTTTAATCCCGGCATCACTTTACGCACCCGGCCGAGATAAATATCGCCCACAGCGAATTGCGTATCGACTTTCTCACGATTGAGTTCGACCAGACGCTTATCGCTGAGCAACGCGATGACAATCTCGTGCCCTGAGGCATCAATGATTAGTTCGTTGTTCACGTTATAATACGGTTAAACGGCAAAAACCCAATGACCTTGCGGGTTTGGGAGATTACCAATGTTCAATAAATTAAAGTGACCCGGATGTACTTAATTACATCCGATTACACTAGCGCTTCTTCTTGTGACGATTCTTACGAAGACGCTTCTTGCGCTTGTGCGTTGCCATCTTATGACGTTTGCGTTTCTTTCCGCTTGGCATGATAGAAAATTTTAAAAAGGTTAATACTTCATTACTTTTTGCGAAGCTGCCTGATGGCATTCTCCACATCGTTTCTTACAAGAGGATCTGTTTCCTTCTGCACATACAACTCTAACTGCTGTATCGCCGCGGCGGTGTCCCCTTTCACCTGATATAATTCTGCGAGATTTAACCGAATACCATAATATTCAGGCTTCAATCGTATTGCCTTACTGTACCGTTCGATGGCTTTATCGTATTGCTGACTCTGCACTGCGAAATCAGCTAATGCCAATTGCACATTCACATGAGTCGAATCTGCAACTTCCACTTCACGCAACAACGTAATTCCTTTCATCGGATCGCTGGTTGCGGCTACCATCACCATTCCAAGGCCCACTTTAGCATCCAGATTATTCGGCTCCAATTCCAATGCTTTAGTATAACAACGCATAGAAGCTTCTGCCAATACATGCACGGCTTCAGGATCTTTTTCAAAACCCGCCGATGCACGGTAACGATCGCCGGCCAGCATCCAGTCGGTTCCGGAACCATTCAGCTCCGTTGCTTTCTGTTCTGCCAGTTGTGAAGCAAATGCATATTGCCCGTTGCGACCCAGGATTTTCATCAGCGAATCGTACAACAATGCTTTTTGTGCAATGGCTGTTGTTTTTTGCAATTCGGCTTGCAGCGACTTAACAGAAGCCTTCAAATCTGCAGCCATTAACTCCTTGTTGCGCGCCACCAATTGCTCCAGCGTAATGCCGTGATCGTGGTGATCATCAATCTGCACTTTAGGTTGTGCAGACGGCACGGTACTTACAAAATTTAAAAGAACGATAATTACTGCCGCCCCTCCCAGCATGATCCATTTTAATCCGTTGGACGAGAGCGTCATGATCTTATTCCCCTACTTTAACATTCTTCTTCACGCGATCGACAAAAGTTTTAGCCGGCTTAAAAGAAGGAACGTTGTGAGCGGGGATGATTACTGTTGTATTTCTTGAAATGTTACGGCCTGTTTTTTCGGCGCGACGCTTCACTACGAAACTGCCGAAACCACGCAGGTACACGTTATCACCCTTAGCCAATGACTGCTTGATTACTTTCATGAATGCCTCAACGGAAGCCTGTACGGCTACCTTTTCTACGCCTGTCTTTTCAGCGATCTCTGCTACAACTTCTGCCTTTGTCATACGTCTAAATTATTTACTGTCAATGAATTATATCTGTCGTTTCCGATTAACGGGGCTGCAAAAATACATTTTTCTACGGTACGACCAAACTTCCGCGTAATTTTACCCCTCTATTTAACTCAATTTATGGATTTCGCGGGGCTCTTATTATATTGGTATCGCCTGAATATGAGGGATTTACCATGGAGAAATACTAGAAATCCTTATTTCATCTGGTTGGGTTGATTCAATTAAAAGGTATCGGCGATTATACGGCGTCCGCGATCAGCTCATTTTGTTTTGATGAACCCCGAGCTGTGGTGGACGGAAATGTATACCGGGTATTGAGTCGCATTTTCGGAATTGACACACCCATCGACAGCACACAAGGCAAAAAGGAATTTAAGGCGCTCGCCGAAGAATTGTTGCCACAAAAACATGCGGCTGAGTTTAATCAGGCCATTATGGAATTTGGTGCTACGGCATGTACTCCGAAAAAGCCCTTGTGTGCAACATGTCCGTTTGTTCAGGAATGTCACGCTTTTCGTCATAATCAGGTGCATGCCTTACCCGTAAAAGCGAAAAAGACGCAAGTGCAAGATGTACACCTGAATTATCTGGTACATGCGAAAAATGGCGCCATCACGTTGGAACATCGCAGCAATGAAGGCATCTGGAAAAATCTGTACCAGTTTCCGTGTGTTATTTCCGATAAAGCATTGAGTGAGAAAAGGCTGTCGGGCAATAAGGAATATCAAGCGTTGGTGAAAGCAAAAAATCCTCCGGAATTGATGGAAGCGGTGTTGCATAAACTTTCGCACCGCAATCTGCACATTCGTTTTTTTAAGGTGGAAGGCACTTTTAATGGAAAACATCAATTTGAAAAAGTTGCCTTAAATGACCTGTCGGAATATCCCGTTCCGATCGTTATTGCCCGGTTCCTGGAAAAACACTTTTAAATACTTCCCGATTATCATGGTTGCCTGCTTTTATTGTCAGGTCGTGTTCGTTATCTTTGGTACAAGTCGATTTATTTAAACAGATACGTATTCATTTTTTTCAGTCACATCATTATGGCAGGCGTTAACAAAGTCATTTTAATTGGAAACTTAGGTAAAGATCCGGAAGTGCGTTATTTGGAAGGTGGCATCGCAGTGGCGAATTTTCCATTGGCAACAACAGAAACGTTCCGTGATAAAAACGGCAACAAGAATGAGCAAACCGAATGGCATCAAATTGTATTGTGGAGAAAGCTGGCTGAAGTAGCCGAGAAGTATTTGCGAAAAGGACAACAAATTTATCTCGAAGGAAAAATCAGAAGCAGAAGCTGGGAAGACAATAACGGAAACAAGCGCTACACCACAGAAATCTTTGGTGATGTGGTTACGATTTTGTCACGTCCTCAAGACCAACAAAACAACCGTCCATATCAGAACAACAACGGTACGACTCAACAACAACAGCAGCAACACCAACAGGTGCAGCCTATCGATCCCGGCAATGACCCTATGCATCCGGCGTCGTTTCAACAATCTGCCGACGACTTACCTTTTTAACAACTGATCCCGGTTTATCCGGGATTTTTTATCCGAACGAAAGATGAGAATCATAACCGCGCTTGGTTTATTGCTGGTACTCACGTTAGGTGTGCGCGCTCAGGTGTTATCGCCCGCTGTGGATTCCATTCCGATGGGCGACAATAAAAAACTCGCTGCGGACATTTACATCCCGCAAGGCTGGACAAGCGGACCGGTAATTTTGGTTCAAACGCCTTACAATCGTTTGTGGTATCGCTTAATCGGATTGCCGTTGGTAGGCACGAACATCAACAGTTCCAATTACGCTTTTGTAATTGTCGATTGGCGCGGGTTTTACGGATCGGCTTCAGCGAACTACACAGGCGCACCGACACGCGGTGAAGACGGTTATGATGTGGTGGAATGGATTGCCGCACAACCGTGGAGCGACGGAAAAGTGGGCACCTGGGGACCTTCGGCATTAGGTCGTGTACAATTCATGACGGCCAAAGAAAATCCTCCGCACTTAACCTGTATTTGTCCTTTAGTTGCAGGACCTCAATACAGTTATCAGGAATATTTTCCGAATGGTTGTTATCGCACGGAATATGTAGA
Organism: Bacteroidota bacterium; assembly: GCA_021299855.1. Classification (GTDB taxonomy): domain Bacteria; phylum Bacteroidota; class Bacteroidia; order Palsa-965; family Palsa-965. The sequence continues at coordinate 14,399 of JAJTEY010000044.1, forward strand.
ACAGTTGGACGGATTAGGTTTTGGTATGTCCACCATTCTGTTGCAGAATCCGGTGTACAACAATTTGTGGCAGTTCATTGTGGAGCCACCGAATTTTTATCCGACACAAATACAAGTGCCCGCGTTAATGATTGGCGGTTGGTACGATCACAACATTGAAGTGATGTTGGAATTTTATAATGCCATACGAACCCAATCACCGCTTGCCGTTCGCGATCAGCACCGCTTATTGATGGGCCCGTGGGTGCACGGTGGCAATGGTTCCGCAACTGTAGGCACGGGACAACAAGGACAACTATTTTACACCAATGCCGTGGGCCGGAACGATTCATTAGCGTTGTTGTTTTTCGATTATCATTTGCGTTCGCAAAACAACGGATGGAACAATACGCCTTTTGTGCAGTATTACAACATGGGACAAAACGTGTGGACAAGTTCTCCCACCTGGCCGCCGTCAGGAATTAGTAACCTCACTTACTATTTTCAATCCGACTCGTCCATGACAAGCACCGCACCGGCATCATCAAGCGGCTCTTTAAGTTTCAATTACGATCCTACGAATCCATCACCAACCGTTGGCGGAACTACATTACGTGCAGATCTTGATCAAGGGCCTTACGATCAGGCGCCGGTGGTGGAATCGAGAAACGACGTGTTGCGTTTTACAACAGCGCCCTTAACGAGCAACGTCAATGTTTCGGGCAATGTGGTGGTAACACTCAAAGTTTCATCCAATCGTTACGACACGGACTTTTGTGTGCGCTTGTGTGATGTGTATCCCGATGGTCGTTCCATGCTGGTAAATGATGGTGTGTATCGCATGCGTTTCAGAAACGGCTTTACGGCTAATGATACTGCTGCATTGGTACCCAATCAGGTGTACACGGTAAATATTGAATTACCTGCAACCAGTCTTACGTTTTTGCAAGGACATCGCATTCGTGTAGATGTCACTTCTTCCAATTATCCGCGCTTCAATCGCAATATGAATACCAACGGACCGATGTATCCGTTTACGAATGGAGACACGTTGATTAATCCGTTAGTGGCGAACAATACGGTGTACACCAATTCCATCAACAGCAGTTCCATCACATTACCTACAGGCAGCGCCAATGTTGGCATTGAACAACCCACCGCATTAACACCAACGATCAGCATTTTCCCGAATCCTGCCGGTGATGTTACAACAGTTGTACTTCCTGAAGTATCGTCGGGTATCGTGTATATTCGCGATGTGCAAGGTCGTGTGGTTCAAACACAAAATTATTCGAGTAATACTGTTCAGCTGAATACCGCTGCAATAGCGGATGGCGTTTACCTGATCGAAATAATTCAAGCACAATCGCGTTACACTTCTACATTCGTTATCCGACACTAAATGAAATTCCTCCGCATCACCGCAGTCTTATTGCCCACTTGTTTGCTATTGTCCACAGTGTTTCAATCCTGTGACGAAGAAGAAGTGTACACACCACGACCGCGCGGTTATTTTCGCATAGAGCTGCCGGAGAAAAAATATGTATCGTATTCGGCCGAGTGTCCGTACGAATTTGAAATTCCGAACTACGCTTCCATGTACCGCAGTGCTGCGCCGAATGCAGAACCGTGCTGGCGCGACTTAAACTTCGGACCGTTCAAAGCCACGATGTACATCAGTTACAAACCGGTGCAGAGTGATAGTGCGCTGGCGAATTTTATCAATCAAAGTTGGGAACTGACGGAAGCCCACAGCAAGGTTTCTACAGGATTGCGCGATTCATTAATCATTCGCGAACAAGATCGTGTGTTTGGTTCCGTGCAATTGTTAGGTGGTAATGCCGCAACACAAATGCAATTTTATTTCACCGACAGCACGAAACATTTTTTACGCGGTTCATTGTACTTCTATGCCGCACCGAATAAGGATTCCATTCAACCCGTGCTCGATTATTTGAAAAAAGATATTTACCACCTGGCATCCACATTAAAATGGAAAGATGTGCCCTTGCCCGATGAAAAACCGCGTTCAACAACAAGCACCAATCAACCATGAGAACACTTTTTACGTTCATTGCAGCGATTGCTTCAGTATGCACTTTCGCGCAAGGCAATTATTCCCGAATAAAAATTTATGTGAGTCAGGATGCGGGTATGCAACAATTAGCTGCTGCCGGTATCGCTGTGGATCACGGAGAATACCGTCGCGGTTGTTGTTTCACGACTGATCTTTCTCAACAGGAAATTCAAAAAATCAGCACACTCGGTTTTAATTACGATGTGGTTATTCCTGATGTTCAAGCGCATTACACCAACACACAACGTGTTGCTCCGCCGGTGGCACCGTTAAACATTTGCGGACCTGCTTCTACATTACCCGTGCCCACCAACTTTGCATTGGGTTCCATGGGCGGCTTCTTTACGTTGAACGAAATTTACTGGCACCTCGATAACATGGCAACGCTGTATCCGAATTTGGTGAAGCCGCGTATAGCTATCGACAGCAACAACACCACGCACGAAGGGCGTTACATCTATTGGCTAAAAATTTCCGACAATCCGAATGTGGATGAGAATGAACCCGAAGGCTTGTACACCGCTGCACATCACGCCCGCGAGCCTGCAGGTGTTTCTCAGCTGATCATGTACATGTATTATTTGTTGGAGAATTATAACAGCAATCCTGAAATACAATACATCGTCAACAACACCGAATTGTATTTTGTGCCGTGCATCAATCCTGACGGGTACGAATACAACTACAGCACCGATCCTCAAGGTGGCGGCATGTGGCGTAAAAATCGTTACGACAATCAGGACGGTTCTTTCGGTATTGATCTTAATCGTAACTATAGCAACAACTGGGGTTACGACAACAACGGATCTTCTCCGAATACGTTTGATGATACCTATCGCGGCACTGCTCCGGCCTCTGAACCGGAAACACAAAACATTATCGGCTTTTGTAACGCACACAATTTCCGTATTGCGCTCAACTTCCACACGTATTCGAATTTGTTGATTTGCCCCTGGGGCTACGCTCCTGCTACATTCACGCCGGATGCGGCTATCTTCAATACCTGGGGAAGCATTTTAACGGAAGACAACAAGTACCAATTCGGCACTGCGGATCAAACTGTGGGTTATGTGGTGAACGGCAGCAGCGACGATTGGATGTACGGAGAACAAACCACCAAACCGAAAATTTTCGCCATGACTCCCGAAGCGGGCGATCAGGCGGATGGATTCTGGCCCTTACAATCGCGCATCGTGGATATTTGCATGTTGAACATTCCGATGGATTTGAACATGGCGCGTTTACTCTTAGCATACGGTAAAGCAAAAGACACGGAACCACGTTTCATTCCAACGGCGAACGGACATTTCAATTTTGAATTTCAACGTTTGGGATTGGATAGTCCTGCGGTGTACACCGTATCTGTATTGCCTTTAACAGCCAACATCACCTCGGTGGGAAGTCCGCGGGTGTACAATAATTTGAATTTATTGCAGACGGTCAACGATTCTATTTCTTTTACCATTAATTCAAGTACACCGGTCGGTTCGTTGGTGCAATACATTCTTACTGTTAGCAACGGCTTGTTCACGTGGAACGACACCATCACCAAAACGTATGGAGGAACTTCTGTCTTGTTAGCGAATACCGGAAATTCAATTACGGGTTGGACAGCAAGCGGACCTTGGAACACCACGAACAACACGTTCTACAGCGCGCCGAGTTCCATTGCGGACAGTCCGTTCGGGAATTATTCCAACAATGCCAACACGAGTTTGCGCACCACCAACACGATTAACTTAAACGGCGTTGTCGCGGCACAGCTGAGTTACCGTGCAAAATGGGATCTGGAAGCAGGTTACGATTATTCACAAGTGGCTGCATCAACCGACAACGGCGCCACATGGATTCCGTTGTGCGGAAAATTTACCACCAACAATAACAATTTGGACGGAGGCAATCCTACCTACACCGGCGTAAATCCAAATTGGGTAGCGGAAGAAATTTCTTTGGACGCGTTCATCGGGCAGCAAATTATGTTGCGTTTCCGTTTAGAAAGCGACGGTTGGGTAAACGGTGACGGATTCTTCTTTGATGATTTAAAAGTAGAAGTCATCGACACCACCACATCCGGTATTACGGAAAACGGAGCATTACAAATTTCCGCACCGTTCCCAAATCCTGCCGATGAATATGTGTGGATCAACACCGGAGACCGTTACCTGGAGCAGCGGCATTTATTATTACCGCGTGGTGTCTGCACAAGGAAGCAGTGTTTCGAGAAAGTTGATGAAACAATAATTCAATTATTAGTTCAACGCCGTTTTCGTGCGCATCAAATACGCAAACTGAAAACCGAACAACACCACAGCAAACACCAAATGCAGTGGCTGTACGAATGCAGGAATGCCAAAATTGTGCATCAACACTCCGGCTCCGTATTCCGCCCAAACAGCTAAGCCTATGCCGAGTGTTAACCACTTCATCACGCCCGTTGGTTTTTGTTTCCACAACCAATAAAACAACAAGGTGTTCAACAATAACGTAATGCCTGCAGTAAGCATGTGCAACACATAACCGTTGTCGAGCTGACTGATCCACGTATCGCGGGAAAGCCCGCCCATGTTCACTTTAATCGTATCAATTTGTTGACGCACGCGTGTTCCGAAAATAGTTTGTGACAGCGTCAGCACCAAAGCCGCGCCCAACAACAAACGCGAACGTTTATGAATCGTAAAATAATTCGCTAATCCTGTTTTTATCGGCACGCGCGATTGCACAAACAACACCACTGCAATCATAATCAATGCACTCAGCATGTGTAACGTAATCGACCACGGCTTTAAATTGGTGGCTACAACAATGGCACCCAACCAACTCACAAATAAAATCATCGCGAATGCCAGTATCAACGCATACACAATCGTGCGGTCGGTTTTCCAATACCGTAACGATAACAACGCCAACACCAACATGCACAAGCCGGAAAGCGCACCCAATAAGCGATTCACGTATTCCACCCAGGTTTGCCACCATACGAATTCGGCGTAATCGTGCTTGGGATATTTTTCCCAATTACTTCTGTTGAAGTCGGCAGTTGAAGTAAAATCGCTTGTTGCACGCCACAAGGTATCATTACGAATAATCATAATGCCTTTGTGATATTCTTGTTGAGGATGAAACTCGAGTTGAAACGGATCGGTGGGCGGAATGTAATAACCGAAGCAGCGGGGCCAATCGGGACAGCCCATTCCGGAGCCCGTTGCGCGTACTACAGCGCCTGCAATCACCACCAAATACAAAGCGATCAAGGTCACCGTTGCCCATCGCACAAAACGCTTATCCCGTATCATGAATCAAAGATAACGAGAACAGCGTATGCGAATACTGATACCTGTCAGGGCTTCAACTTCCCCTGTGCTTTTTTCGCGTAAAAGCCTTGCCCCTGCGCAATTTTAGCAAAGGCGTCCTGCGCTTCTTTTTTCCCCTGACGCTCCAGCGTTAACGCACGGTACCATGCCGCTTCTTCCGTAAAGGCATGCGGACCTGTGGCCAACAATTCATCAAATTTCTTCAATGCTAACGCGTACTGATCCAAATTAAAATACGACAAGCCCAAATAAAATTGCGCGTTCACATCTTCCGGATTGAATTGATACAACACCTGCATGGCATTCACACATCGCTGGTACTTCTCATCACGAAAGGCTTTCAATCCCCTGCGCAAATAATCTTCCGCAGGAACCACGCGTGTTGCAGGTGTTACTGTGCCACCATTCGTTTTTTGTTCGTACACGGCCGGCGTACCTCCGGGTTCTATCGCGCTTACTTCAATGTTGCCCCGATAGTACTTATCAAAATCCGTCACCTTCAAATCGTAGATGTACCCGATGTTCAATTGTGTTGAAGGTTGCAAAGGCGCTTGTGGTTCGGGTTCCGCATTGTCCAACGTTACCGTTAAGGGCGGTAAAATTTCCGTAGTTGTTACACGCGCTTCGGGTTGTTCCTGTTCCGACGTTACCACCACGGCAGGCAATTGCACCGTAATGGTTTTCGCTTCCGGATTCACGAAATGCTCTTCCTGTGGCGACAACACCACCTGAGGCGACTGCAACACCACCGGCGCAGGAACAGCAGGTTTTTCGGCAACAACACGCTCCTCACGCGATGCCGACCACCACCAACCCGCAGCCGTAACAATAAACGCACCCGTTGCCAGCCACGTCCACACCGAAGTAGCGCCTGAAGCACCACCTTTAAATTGTTGCTGCAATTCCGGAATATCCTGCAACGCTTCAGGGAACAAGGTGTAACCCTCCAGCGCTTCCCGGTTCAATTCACAATCGTTGAGCAAACGCTGCACCGCTTCGTGCCGGGCGAGAGGAAGTGAACCGTCCAGATAAGCCTGCAGCGTTTGTGCACTCAACAATTCGTATGCGGTTTCCTGTTTCATGATGACAATCCCAATGCTATGCGCAAATTACGTTTCCCGTTTTGTAAATGACTCTTCACTTGTTTCTCCGAAAAGCCCGTTAATGCGGCAATTTCTTCGTACGATTTTTCTTTAAAATAAAACAACTCGATGCACTGCCGTTGTTCTTCGCCCAGCGTGTTTACCGCATGTTCCAAGCGCAGCAGGCGTTCCTCTTTTTCTTCCGGCGACAGGCGATCTTCCGCATCGTGCCACAACTGTTCGTCCGCTTCAAACTGTTCCGAGCGTTCCCGCATCACCTTATGTTTGCGCAGCTCCGAAATACAATGGTTTCGTGCCACGAACAACAACCACGAGGGCACATTTTCCGGTTCGTTCTGTTTCAGGCTCACCATCAACTTCTCGAACAGCTGTACGGCAGC
>JAJTEY010000045.1 GCA_021299855.1 Bacteroidota bacterium
TGCTATCAAACGTGCGCAGGATTTAGGATTTGAAAACTTAAGCATCGACTTAATTTATGGCACGCCCGGGTTAAACGATGAACAGTGGAAACAACAAGTACAACGTGCCATAGCCTTTGATGTGCCGCACATTTCGTCCTATTGCCTCACCGTTGAACCCAAAACCCCGCTCGATGCTTTTGTAAAAAAAGGAAAAGTGCCTCCGGTTGATGAGCAACGTGCAGAAGCTCAATTTCAAATACTTTCAGGTACATTAACCGATGCAGGATATGAACACTACGAAATTTCCAACCTCGCGTTGCCCGGATATAGAGCTGTGCACAACAGTGCGTATTGGGCAGGTGTTCCTTACCTGGGAATTGGTCCTTCGGCGCATAGTTTTACGGGTACTGCACGACGATGGAATGTGGCGAATAATGTGCGCTACTTGCAAGCGATAAGAAATAATAACCGCGCTTACGAAGAAGAAATCCTGACGCGCGAAAACATCATCAACGAATACATCATGACGTCGCTACGACTGATTGACGGCCTACACTTGCCCACTTTTGAAGAACGATTTGGAAGTGACGCCCGCGTACAACTTCTTAATGAAGCAGCAGAACTGATGCATCGTGGTCAACTTATTGTGAACGGAGAATATCTTCGAATTGTGGGCGAGTCGCGCTTTTTGGCCGATGGCATCGCGGCTGCATTATTTCGCTAACCTCACGGAACAAATTTCCATTCTACGTCTAAATCCCAGCCGGCCTTGATGCGCAACACGGTAGGATAAATGTACACGCGCTCCGGTTGTCTCCCGATCCAATAAATACCACTGTCCCATTTGCCGTTGTTGTTCTCATCTGCTACAAAACGCAATCGCACACCGCCCGTAGTTAAACGATTAAACGTAATGCTACTTTGTCCCGCATACTTCACCGACTCGATAACCGCATCGCGCTCGTCAATAACCTGAATAAAACCGTTACTCGCAGGAGCGTTTTCTATTTTCACATTCATTGTTCCGAAGGTGGAATTTCTTGCCACTTTGAAACGAACAATCATCGTATCATTCTTCTGTTCGAAACAATCCGTGAACGCCCCGGGGAATAGCGTGATGCGATAAGCGGAATCTTCCAACATCGGCGTGGCGAAAGTAATGTAGCGTTTCGTGGAGTCAGGGGTTGGTTGTACGGTTAACGTGTCCTTCCCGCGCGAGATAACAATCTTTTCAGCATTGATACTCACAATCGGATTGTTCGACCCAACAACAAATTGACGATCTGTTGTCATCATACCGCTTTTCAACGTGGGTGTATTTAATTCCAGCTTGCGTAAATCTGCTTCTCCTTGACGAATGCTTCTCTTTTTTTCTTCCGGCTTACGCAATGGCAATCGTAACGAATCCACTAAAACATTGCCACTATACATCATGAAAGTCGCCGTATCGGTATGCACCTTAGGCAACCACAATTGTAAGGAGTCGTTGAAGCGCGAATACTCCGCATAAATTTGTTGTTGCGGATCAGGTAAAATCACCAACCGCGGATTTGTAATCGGTAATGCGTATTGAAATGAAAAACGTCCCGGGGCCAACTGACTTACTTTAATTCGTGCTTGCTCTTGCGGAGCGCTTTTAAACATCCGAAATCGCAGTGAATCAAGATGGCCTTGAACGTCCAACACTTCTTCACGGAATGCTATCTTCTCTTCCGATTTATCGTACAGATAATTTTGATTCAAATCTTCGAGCACAAATATTTTATACTTGCCCGCGCGAACGTTGGTGATGAGGAAGCCTCCTGCTTCATCGGTTTTCGCGAAGTAAAATGGTTTCTCCTTGGCAGGCACGGAATCACCGGTATTGGTGTACATCAAAACCAGCACGCTTTTCACAGGCGCAACAGTAAAAGCATTGACAACACTTCCACGAACGGAAAGCGAGTCGATAGTAGCTCCTGTAGAAAACACGTAACGGAAATTGCTCATCGCATTGCCTTCAGTAATATCACGTACCGCAGAACCAAACGCAATGCTATACGTCGTATTCGGTTTCAGCGTGTCATTGAGAACAATTACCAACTCCTTCTTTCGAATACTTACTTCGGGAGGTGTGTTCATCGTTGGCGACACCACAAGTTGTGAATTGAGATCGTTCAACTGAACGTACTCGTTAAAACGAATCACAATTTTTTTACCGCTGAAATTCGTGGCAGCGCTGTCCGGGAAATAAGCTACGGGAACAGGAGCGGCAACATCTTTAGGTCCACCGCTCGGTGTCACCACTTGCGCGCAACCTGCAATGATCAGGCACAACAACAGCAACCCGTAATTACGCATGATAGAAAGTGCTGATTAACTGTGCCACCTGTTCAAGATATTGTTGGTCGGTTGTATCAAAATCATTCAAGCGGTCACTGTCCACATCAATCACCATGATTACTTCACCTGTTGCATTCATAACCGGTACAACAATTTCTGAACGTGAAGCAGAACTGCATGCAATATGCCCGGGAAACTGATCCACATCCGGAACAAGAATTGTCGCTTTGCGTTCCCAAGAAGTTCCGCAAACGCCTTTGCCCATCCGAATTCGGGTGCAAGCAATGGGTCCTTGGAAAGGTCCGAGAACCAATTCGTTTTCTTTTACAATGTAAACGCCAACCCAGAAAAATCCGAACGTTTGTTTTAATGCCGCAACCACATTACTCAGATTGGCGATAGCATCCGATTCCCCGCTCACCAATGCTTCAAGCTGCGGAATCAACTCCCGATACTTGCCGGCTTTATCCGTTGCTTCCAGATGTAAGGTCTCCGCCATAGGGTGCAAAGATCGTGTAAAATCTTATTGATGCGCTGCCGCAAGTGCCGCAATGGAAACGGTAATTCCGGGAACTGCCAGCAAAGGTTGAATGCAGGACTCAATGGTAGCGCCCGTTGTAATGACATCATCTACAATCAGCACATGCTTATTTTTCAACTGATCCGCCAAACGCACGCGGAATAAACCCTCTACACTTTCCATACGGCTCATTCTTCCTTTTGTGGTTTGAGAATCGTTATAATGCACACGTTCCAATGCTTTTGGCAACACCGGTTTATTCAATTGTTCGCCTACGCCACGCGCCACTACCTCCGCCTGATTGTAGCCGCGTTTTGCTAACTTTTTTGGATGCAAAGGCACCGGTATCACCAGGTCAATCTCGTTGAAGCGACTATTTACATTGAATGTTTCGGCCATCAAAGCACCGCAGGTTTCTCCGGCTTCGCGTCTCGACTCGTACTTAATGCGATGCAATAACTCCTGCACTTTGGATTGCTTCTGAAACGCGAATAAAGCACAGGCATATTTCACCGGAATTCGCCCGGCAAAAATTTTGGCCGTCCTGCTATCAGTCGGATTGGTTTCATCAAATGTGCGCGGCAGCTCCAATACACAAGCCGCACAAATGCCCGTTTCACCACGAACCAGAATAGCATCGCAGGCTGCGCACAAATCGGGATAGAATATATTTATCGTATCCTTCAAGCTGTTGCTGATGTTTTCTAAGCGCATAACGCAAATTTCAGCAATTGTCGCATAGGTTTTACACGTACGATTGTGAATAGTCTGTTGCCCATAGATTGCAGAAGAATGGTGCATTCCTGCGTAAATTTGGATCAAAGTTTGCACTACGGTAATCAGCAACTATGACAACAGCAACTCAACAACCCGAACAGGAAAAGCGTAACAATAACAAGTTACACGCTTTGTACTTAACTATTATTGTGCTGCTTGCGGGCGGTTGCGTGTATTTGTCACTTCAGCTACAAAGCTTGAAAACACTGGTTTCTACGCGTGAAGTAACCATCAACCAGGTCGTGGCGCAGAATGATGATATTCAGGCGGAACTGGCCGATCTGAAAGAAGATTTCGATAATCTGCAAACGAATGATGAGCGTCTGAACAAGGAACTGGAACAGAAACGAAAAATGATCGATTCGTTGATGGATCAAGCGGAGAAGCATAAAAACGATGCGTTTATCATTTCGAAATTGCGCAAGGAAACAAAAACTCTACGCACCATTATGCAAGGATATGTGCGTACCATCGATTCACTGAATACCTTGAATGGAGTATTGGTTGCGGAAAAAAATCAAGTGTTGAATAAATTGGATGAAGAGAAAGCGAATCGCCAGAAAGTAGAAGGAGAAAAACAACAACTGCAAGGTCGTATCGAAAAAGCAATGATTCTTTCTACCGGCAACATCTGGGCGGTAGGAATTAAATCGGCACGAGGCGGGAAAAAAGATTCCGAACAAAAGAAAGCATCCAAAGTAGATCGTATTCGTGTGACGTTCGAACTTACCGATAATGACCTGGCAAAAGCGGGTCCGAAGGATATTTTCATTCGTGTGATTACTCCTGACGGCAAAGAACTGACCAAGTCTCAGGATCAGGATCACATGTTTGAGTTCAATGGTAACTCGGGATTTTACGCAGCTAAAAAAACCGTCGATTACCAAAATCAACCTATGAATGTGGTTATGTATTGCGATAAAGCGAAACAAGACGATGTGTTTCTACCGGGTAAATACATAATCGAAATTAACTGCGATAAAACTACTATCGGCTCTTCAAATTTGGTGCTGGAATAAATTTAGAACACTGCTCTAACCTGCGCAGTCCCTACATGAATAGCTTTATTGTCGGGCGTTTTCCTGCCGTCGTAACCGATGGTCAGTTGCAATGTTGTTGTAAGTGCACGCTGCCAATTCAACTTCCACGTATAATTACTTCCCGGCTTTAATCCTTCCAGCATTTCATAACCTACTGCAGATGAAACCGTGCCATCGTAAGTAATGGAGAAGTAATTAAATTCAGCAGTCATTGTTCCTTTTTGCAAACGACTCGACTTCAACTCTGCACCCACTTTCTGAACTCGCGCACGATCGCCGCCCAAATCTTCACTGTTATGTTTATCGCTGTAACGATAGTTAACCGCTAATCGAAACGTAGTACTCGGTTGCCAGGAAATGCGTGGAGCTGTTTCAACGTACGAAATGCGATAATTGCGCGTAGCAAAAAACTGCGAGTTATTAATTTTAATGCCATCGCGATATTCATTGGTGACCGACCAACTGCGCGTTAAGTTCCAGCGAATCCGAATCTCATGAAAGCTATGCGAACGTGCCTCCAAGCCATTCGTCAATAAGCTCTTTCCACTTAATTCCTGCCAAGTATATTCCACACCGAATTTTGTACTGAGCTGATTAAAGAAAATCGTATTTCGCATCGTGGTGTTCAGTGCCACAAGTGAAGTATCAATGACGTTTTCAGTTACGGGTAAAAACGCTTCCGACCACAAAGAAGAAGTCGTCTTCCTGTCGGTACGATATACAAACTGATTGGAGAAGCGCGCCACAACTCCACGAACACCCTTCTTATTCGCCCAAACTGTTCCCGGCTTAATGAAAATAGATTGTGTAAACTGAGAGCTGTACACGCGAATGTAATCGGTCGTGGGAGTAAATACACGGATGTAATTGGCCTGATCGGTATAAAGTGCAATTTCAAATTCGTTCAATTCCTTCACCCCGTTGCCATTGTAATCTGTCCACGTGTAAACACCTTGACCGGTTGGCACTTCGATGTAGGAAAACTCGCGTCGCAATTCCTGCCCTGAACCGGCTTCATAAAAAGTATTCCATTGTATTACGTTTTTCAACGCGCGTGCGCTGTATTCCAATCGACCCACAACAGTACGATCCGGCTTTAACAAAATCAATGTTGTATCAATAATTTCCAAGACGCGATATGTAGTTGTTACACGTAACGTTTGCTTCGCATTAGGCCTATATAAAAAACTGGCTCCGATACTCTCGCCATACGTCGCGCGTTCCAGACGGTTGGAGCGTGGTGAATTGTCAATACGTTGCTTATAAAATGCACGTAACGATTTCTTTGATGAATCGCCGAGCTGAACAAATCCTTCCCACTCCAAATAACTAAAACTTGTTGCTGCCAAATTCGAATTAGTCAAGGTGCGTTTACTGTCTTCATATTCCTGCCAGCCGCCAATAGTAAGCCACTTCGTAAGTGCTTGCGACGCATCAATACGATTTCTGAAAAACGAAGAACTTCCTGTCGCTCCGGAAGTATTCAGCTGACTTGCTCTAGCCTGAATTGCTGTGCCGCGATGACGAAACACTCCCTGCACGGCATGTTTGTTTCCCATGTACACAGAACCGCCCAAAAAAGTTCCGTACTGATAACTGAAACCTCCGCGATTCAAACGTTGTATTCCTGCCGACGCACTAACGATATGCTGATCTGTTAACACTGGAGCTGTTGTTGTGCCCCAACCTAAATTCCAATCGCGTTCAAATTCAACAGCACGATAACGTTCGATCGGAGTGAAGTTCGCACTGATGTATTCATACATTACATCGGTTACAAAAAACAACGAGTCCTTAATTTTTCGTTTGTCTTTGTAAGCCACGAATGCTCCATATCCATCATCATCGCTGCTATCATACGGAGAGAACGTGTTTTTATCGTAACCGCTCACTGCTCCCTCTGCTCGCAAACTTCCGGTCTTTCCAACTTTAGCATCACCACTTACAACAACCATTTGTCGCTTCTTGGGCGTGATGAGCAGTACAACAGGTTCGTGATCGCCTTGCGAAATTCCATTAATAGGTGCGCGCCATTGAAAAACTTTTCCGTTAGCAGACGACGCCACTTGCACATAATTACCATTACCCGTGCCCACAAACGAAAACGAACAACGATAACGTGCGCTATCCGAATTGGCAGAATACACATACACATCGCGATAAATAACCGCGCTTACTAATGTGTCTATTTTCTTATACAACACCACATCGCCGCTGAACGCTACACTGTCCACACCGGAAACAATTGCACGATTTAATGTGTCACCAATATCAAACATGGTGCGTTTATCGGAATCGGTAAGTGTTTGTTGCAATGGCTGATTCTTGTTGTCTTGCTCGTTAAACGCGTTGATGCGAATGGCATGTCGGGTGGTGGTGTATTCTACTCCGGTTTGTATCAGCACACGACCATAATTTCTGTCCGTGTATTGAAACTCAACAACAATTCGCTTGTCTTTCGTCATCGGTTGTTTCGCAGTGAATGTAATCTCTGCCGTGTTGTAGTCGATGATGTAATCGTTTTCTTGTCCGCGCACCAATAACTTTCCATCCACGAATACTTGTTCCGTTCCACCCAACACAATGATGAACAACTCATTCTCCGCGCCTCGCAGACGATACGGACCTTGATTGCCTTCCACACCGGGAATAATGTTTCGGGCGAATTTACCTTTCGATACCGCCGCTGCTGCTGTTACATTGAGTTTTGCGCGTAATGTGGTATCCGCTGTTTTTATGGACTGCGAATAGGTTGCAGAAAGTCCTTGCCCGCGTTTGTTGTAGTTCATGAAATAGCTGTTGGGGCGTACCGTGAAAAAATCTCCCGCAATCAACTTGGCCTGACGCGATGACAATTGAATATAAACGCGATCAAATTCCTGCAGTTGTTGTGTGGTACCATCGGGCTGAATAGGAAGATTATCATCCGTTGCAACCATCATCAAATCGAGATTATCGGTGAGTTTGCCGTTCAATTGCAAATTCAAACTGGAGTTGACGCTGATATCGCGGTTATTTCCAAAAGAAATTCCTCTCGACAAATTCCCGCTTTTGTTTAAACCTCCCATTGCGAACGGATCTTCCTGTTTCACATCACGCGGGTTGTATACAAAAGGATTAACACGGTTGCCGGGACGAGTGGTCATTCCTTCCATGTCTTTGTGGCTGCGAACTTGTATGAATGAAAACGGGAAAACGGCATAACGCACCGTTATAGAATCCGGCAATGGACGCATGCGAAGAACAAGCATGGCACGAAATGCGTCCAGCGTATAACTCGCTGAATCAAGAGGCGTTGAGCCATTCATGAATGTAAATGTTCCTGCCTGAATACTCAACGAATCCAGAATAAGTGTATCGTTAGTAACCGCAATGGTTTTGGTACGCCACGAGACAGGAGTTTGCGCGCGCAGAGATAATCCCGCGAAAAACAGACACAGCCAGCAACACAGTACGATGAGCTTTTTCAAACTTTTAAAGGTAATAAACGCAATTCAGTCTGTCCGAGCGTTTCCGATTGCGTCCTGAATTCGACATCTTTGCAATACCCGCAATCATAAACAACGTCAAATGACCAAGAAAATTATATCGTACAATGTTAACGGCATCCGCGCAGCGTTAACTAAAGGTTGGCTGAACTGGTTGCAGCAAGAAAATCCCGACATCGTATGCTTGCAGGAAATCAAAGCGCATCCCGAACAGTTGGACCTGAATGTTTTTGCCGAAGCCGGATATCCGCACTGCTATTGGTTTCCGGCCGAGAAGAAAGGGTATAGCGGTGTTGCAATTTTATGCAAAGACCTTCCCGATCAAATTGTGGTGGGCTGTGAACATCCGGAATACGATTTTGAAGGTCGTGTGTTGCGTGCAGACTTTGGGGACATTTCCATAATCAGCGCCTATTTCCCATCCGGCACAACCGGAGATGAACGGCAGGCATTTAAGTATCGTTTTCTGAATTATTTTGATGAATTTGTGGCAAATTTGAAGAAAAAGCGTCCGAATTTGATCATTTGCGGTGATTATAACATTTGTCACCAACCCATTGATATTCACAACCCGTTGAGCAATGCCAAGTCGAGCGGATTCCTTCCCGAAGAACGCGCATGGATCGGAGGTTTTATCGATTCCGGCTTTATCGATTCCTTCCGTCATTTTAACAAAGAGCCGCATAACTATACCTGGTGGACATTCCGGGCCAATGCACGGGCAAAAAATTTGGGCTGGCGTATCGATTATCAGATGGTGAGCAAACCTCTGGAAAAACGTCTGAAAGGCGCAGGAATACTGCCTGAAATCATACATTCCGATCATTGTCCCATTTATTGCAACGTCGAATTTTAGCCGCATCTGATGAGTAAATCGCTGCGCCCCCCTTACAAACTGATTTTTTCATTATTTTAGACACATTATTGCCCTAAATAAACGCTACGGAATTATGAGAAAATTGACCACAGGATTTATTGTGCCCATTATGGCAGCAGCAATTATGGTAGCTGTTGTTGGATGCGGAGGCGGAGAGCAAGGACCGGGATCAACCAAAGAAGCCAAAGGTGGCGTTAGCTACGGCGGTGTTTTCCGAATGAACGAGACCGAAGATTTTCGCACCCTGTACCCGTTAAATATTGTGGAAGTGGTGGGACACCGCATCGGTTCCCAGGTGTACGAAGGATTAACAAAATTCAATCAGAAAGATTTATCCATAATGCCCGGCTTGGCAACACGCTGGGACGAATTAGACAGCTCGAAGCGCTTTGTGTTTTACTTGCGCAAGGGCGTGAGGTTCCATGATGATGCTTGTTTTGCGGATGGCAAAGGTCGTGAGGTTACTACCAAAGACGTGAAGTTTTGTTTCGATAAGTTGTGTGAAGTAACTCCCACAAACCAGCAGTTCAGCAACACGTTTAAAGATCGTGTAGTTGGTGCAAACGATTCATATGACAAAAAAGCTAAAGGTGTTGCCGGTGTAACAATCACCAGCGACTCTACCATCGAAATCAAATTGACACAACCAATGCCGAGCTTCCCATCTATCCTGGCGACTCAAGGTTGCTGGATTTATCCGGAAGAAGCATTGACGAAATACGGTGACGAAATGCGTATCCACTGCGTTGGAACTGGTCCGTTTAAAGTGAAGATCATTAAAGAAGGAGAGTCTGTTATTCTTGATCGCAATCCAAACTATTGGATGTTCGATCAGTTCGGAAATCAGTTGCCTTACCTCGACATCGTTCAGTTCAAATTTATCAAAGACAAGCGTTCAGAAATTATCGCATTCCGTAATCAGGAGTTGGATATGGTTTTCCGATTGCCTGTTGAAATGGCGAAAGATATCATGGGCGAATTGGATCAGGCGAAGCAGAACAGTGCTAACTTCGTGTTACAGTCTGCTCCTGCTATGAGCTTGACATACTATGGTTTCCAGCACAAATTGGCGCCGTTTGATAATGTTAAAGTGCGCATGGCATTTAACTATGCTATCAATCGTAAGTTCATCTGCGACAAAGTGTTAAATGGTGATGCAACTCCTGCCATTTACGGCATTGTTCCTCCAAGTATTCCTACTTATAATAATAAGAGTGTAGCAGGTTTCACTTACGATCCGGATCGAGCAAAGAAATTAATGGCTGAAGCAGGATTCCCTAATGGTAAAGGATTCCCTGAGGTTACCATGCAAATTAACAGTGGTGGCGGTGATCGTAACACTATGACTGCTGAATACATCAAGAAGCAGTTGGAAGAAGTGTTAGGTATCGTGGTGAAAATCGATATCATTCCGTTCGCTCAGCATTTGGAAGCGTTGGAAACAGGAAAAGCATTGTTCTGGAGAACCGGCTGGGTAGCAGATTATCCTGATCCGGAAACCTTCCTGACTATCTTATACAGCCAGCACATTCCTGCCGAATTGAACACCCGCTCATCCATGAACTCTGTTCGTTATTCCAGCACCCAATTCGACTCTGCATTTGTTGCGGCAGTGCGCGAAGCTGATCCTATAAAACGTAACGCATTGTACTTACGCGCTGATCAGATTGCAATGAACGATGCGGCTATCATGCCTATTTATTATGAGCAAAACGATCGTTTGGTGCACCGTAACGTTCGCAACTTCGATATCAACGCTATGGAATACCGCGACATGACTGCGGTATGGATTGATACAGGCGAAGGCAAAAAAGATTCCGCGAAATAAATTGAATAACACTCAAAAAAAGCTCCTACATACATCGGAGCTTTTTTTATGCCGTTTGTCGCATCAAAATACGTTTTGCCACCAGCAACAATGTTTCCTGAATCGGAATAGTGAGTTTCGTTTCTACCACATACACTGCGGGATTAGGCAACTCCGGTGAACAACGAATCAATTCCGTTTCGATGGCTCTCTTCCCGCATGATTTAGATGCGAATGATCGCGAACCACCCGACCCGCTTATAAATCCAGGCCTGTTATTGCACCTTAAAGCTGTTCTTCCGATTGACGCTTTCCCTTTTGCAATTGCAATGCATAACAATAATGTCCGATTATATCGACCAATGCGGGATACAGGCACACTTTCGAGAAATCATCTGATACACTTTGCAAATAATCGAGCAACACATACTTCTTGTATTCCGGATCCAAAGTATATTCCGTTATCTAGTCTTTGTTCAAATTTCGCATAACGAAGCGTCATTTTTGTATTTCTTTACGCCCTATTCAAATTCAGAGTTTCGTTACAAATCACCAAAACATCGTTGATAACTTCAACACGAACTAAGCATGAATTGCTTGAAGCACAATATCTTTGAACAAACAAGAAGTAGTCCCATGACCAAAACATTAGTCGTTGCCACCTTAGTAATCGCATCAGTATTTGCCGCGTGTGTGCCTGCGAGAAAATACGAAGAAGAAAAAGCAAAGCGCGAAACCGCTGAAGCTGAATTGGCTAAAACAAAAGCAGCCAACGCCGATTACGAAACCAAAAATGCCGAACTCGATCGTCAGGTTACGGAAAACAAACGCCAAATTAAAGGATTGATCGAAGACACCACCGGTTGCGGTATGCGTTATCGTTTATTGACGTTTCAATACAATCAATTGAACGCTAATTACGAATTGTTATTGAGACAAAACAAAGAATTACTGGCGCGTCAGTCGAACGAGAATACGCAGTTAGTAGGAAAGTTAAACATGACGCAAGAGCAGTTGATGGCGAAAGAAGATTCATTGAAGCGCATGGATATTGACCTGAAAAAGCAAAAGCGTTCTTTGGATTCGTTGAAGTTAGAATTAGGCAAACGAGAAGCTCGTGTACAAGAACTGGAGCGTGCATTAGCCCAGAAGGATTCTGCGCTTGTGGCGTTAAAGAAAAAAGTTACTGATGCATTAATCACTTTCCAGGGACAAGGATTAACGGTGACACAGAAAAACGGAAAGATCTACGTATCGATGGAAGACAAATTACTGTTCAACACGGGCAGCTATAAAGTAGCACCGCAAGGAGAAAAGGCGCTCAAAGAAATAGCCAAAGTCCTTGAGCAAAATCCGGACATTACCGTAATGGTGGAAGGACACACTGATGATCAACCTATGAAAGGTTCCGGCGAAGTAAAAGACAATTGGGATCTGAGTGTGATGCGTGCTACTTCAGTAACTAAAATCTTATTGTCGGGCGGAAAGATAGATCCTGCGCGTGTTACAGCTGCCGGTCGTGCGGAATTTGCTCCTGTAGAAGAATTAATACTAAGCGCGCTTAGTAAATGAATCCGGTCATGGTGGTCGAGCGCGTCGAAACCACTGTGATCGGATTCCTTTTTAATACAACATCATGAAACGATCACACTTTGTAAAGCTGACCGCACTGGCTGCATTCGCAACGCCTACTGCCCTTCCGGCCATTTCTGTACCGCAAAACAACAATACACTTAAAAAGCCGAAGCGACTGCAACCCGGAAATACTATTGCCATTACGGCTCCTGCAGGCGCTGTTTTTCATCCCGAAAAACTGGAAGTGGCAAAAGCCGCACTGCAAGGATTAGGGTTAAATGTTAAAGTAGGCGAAAGCATTACCCGACGCACCGGATATTTGGCGGGAAGTGATGCTGAACGTGCACAAGAGTTAATGGGATTTCTTGCTGACCCGGAAGTGCACGGTATTCTGGCAGCACGTGGAGGATGGGGCTGTGCTCGTTTACTCAATCACCTCGACTTTACTTCAATTCCTGAAACACCCAAAGTGTTGTGCGGCTTCAGCGATCTCACATTTTTACTGAACATGTTTTATTCCCAACTCGGGTGGACCACTTTTCACGGACCTGTTGGTCTCAACACTTGGTCTCCGGCTACGATCAGCAGCTTTAAAGAATTGTTGATGGAAGCAAAAATGCCCGTGCATCAAAACTCGGATGCGATTGTGCACACACACGGAACAGCAGAAGGCAGTTTGATTGGCGGCAATATTGCAGTATTAACAACGTTGATAGGCACAGCGTGGATGCCTAATTTGCACGATGCGATTTTGTTTTTGGAAGAAACGGAAGAAGAACCGTACGCCATCGATCGTATGTTAACGCATCTGCAACAAGCTAATGTGTTGAATCAAGTGCAAGCCGTTGTGATTGGCACTTGTAATAAATGCACAGCAGAAAAACCGGAAGAATCG
>JAJTEY010000046.1 GCA_021299855.1 Bacteroidota bacterium
TTAGCAGTAACACGATTTTCCCAGCGATCCAGAAATTCATCATCACAACTGATACAACCTAAGACGTGATA
Organism: Bacteroidota bacterium; assembly: GCA_021299855.1. Taxonomy (GTDB): domain Bacteria; phylum Bacteroidota; class Bacteroidia; order Palsa-965; family Palsa-965. The sequence goes on from JAJTEY010000046.1 coordinate 72, forward strand.
TTTTGAATCGTGTAAAACCCGACTGGTTATTGCCGGTTCCGAGTTTACACAAAACGGAAACCGTCCGCTGGAGTGTATAAAATGTGCTTCGTTGTTTTGATACACCAAAAAACCGACATGATTATCCAAGCCCACAATGTAAACAGCCTGTCCTTTTGTACGCACGTGCCGCAGAATGGAATAAACAGATTGTTTGCTGTATCGGGTAATGTGTTTCTCGTGCACCAGCTTCATAATCATGTCTTCGCTCGCCATTTGTGCGTATGCTGCACGTTTTACGGGAACACCTAAGTCGCGCAGTACTGTCGTAACAAAATATCCGCAAGCAATTATACCTTTTCCCGGGGTTTCTGTTGTGCCGTGAAAAGCCCAGGGCGTGCCTTTCCAAAACGGAAATAGGCTGTCGCCGATGCTTGATACCAGTAACTTACCGCGATCCTCCGTTTTAACCAATGCGCCTTGAATAGCGGTGCAGGTCGCACGATATGATCTTGTTTCTGGAGCAGCAGTATAACGCGTCAAATACAATCGCACATCCGACCTAAAATAAAGAAATGCGGAAACACCGATAATCGCGATGATAAGACTCCATTTGAACCAACTTATACGCTTAACGGCCATGGAGTATTAACGCACCTTCTTCTGCCGTATTGTGCAGGTGTTTTTTATACTGCAAAGCTTTATTTTTCCAGCGTTTCAATGTGCCGCGATGATTGGACGCATCCACGATGATCGTGTCCGGAGAATATTGTTCCAGCCACTCGTCCGGAGGTAATGCCGCATTATTTCGAACCAGCAAATAGTTGGCCTTTGTTGCAGGTAATTGCTCCGCATCACCGTAATATAAAAAGACATTTCGATAACCATCCGTCCATAAAGGAAATTGATATGCGGAACAATAATGGCGGAATTCCTGCACGGAATCTGGATTAAAAAATTCGATTTCAACTTTTCTACCAACAGAATTACTGATCTGTTCAAAATAAAAGTTCTCATCAGAACTTTTTGTTGAAGCATGCAATACAGCTGCGTTGTATCCTTCTCGCACACTAACAACCGTATTGCCGCGGATGTGATGAACGATGGTACGTTTCATATGATATTCACGAACATGACTACTCTGAAGCACGATGAGCAACACCGCAAAACAAATCAGCACACGTCGGAATGAAATCATCTTTTGTGAGGATTGCATCGCGGCAATCAGGGTGAAAATGACCAAATACAACGCGATTAATTCTGTAAACGACCAATTCCCTGTAGTAATTGAAGCGCCCGGCCAATCTGATATCCACGTGACACCGCCATTCATGGTAGTAATGAGCCAACTCATTACGTAGCCGGCCACTGCACTTAATCCCGGAATCCAACACACCGCTAAAAAAAACACTCCTGCGTACAAGGCCAACGTAGATGCAGGAATGATGATCAAATTGGCAAATAAGAACCACGAGGGAAAGGTTCCGAAGTAATACAATCCCAATGGAAACGTAAATACTTGGGCAACGACAGACACGCTAACCAGGGACCATACCATTCGTTTCGCTGCTGAATCGGGCGTATAAAACGATTCCGCAATTGGTTGCAAAAGCACGATACCTGCGACTGCCGCATACGACAATTGAAAACCTACATCAAAAATCAACAGTGGATCAAACAGCAATAAGATAAAAGCTGATGCTAATAATGAATTCAAAATATGCGAACGTTTCATTAACAATCGTCCGGTAATAATTACGGTTAACATAGTTACAGATCGCAGTACCGATGGAGAAAAACCGGTTAGTACTGCGTAAAACCAAATAAATGCAAATTGTAAAATTGCGCTGAAACGTTTTCGACGCAATGTCGTTTCAAACGGTGCCAGTAATTTCATCAAGACTACATAAACCAATGCCACATGCATGCCCGAAACAGAAAGGACGTGAAGCGTACCTGTTGCACTAAACGCTTGCTGCAACTGATCATCCAGTTGTTCATCGTAACCAACCAATAACGCTGCGGCTACGTCCTTCTCGTCACGACCAATATCTAGTGTATTGATCTGAGCTCTGAAAAAATTACGCAATTGCAATGCCGCCTTCTTAAACCAATTGCCACCGTCATGATTGAACAATTTCCAACTACCCGATTGTACATAAGCCTGCACGTAAATGTTCTTGTTGGCGCACCATGCACGATAATCGAAATCACCGGGGTTCATGGCTTTTGCGGGTTTGGTTAACGTAACGTTGGCACCGATATTATCTCCATAATGCAATTGTACCGAAAACGCATCACGCTTCAAATACAACATAACTTTATAAGAATTGCTCAACGAGTCGGAAGTCCATTCTGCTAATACCTTCACCGACTTTTCTTTAATTACAGGCTCTTCAATGAGCGTCACTAAAATTTGTTGTTGCTTATAAACGGAATCCGACGGCTGATTCAAGAGCTTTAAATTAACTACGTTCCAATAACCTACACACCACCATGCAATTGCCAATCCGATAACAGAGCAGTTGCGCCAAAATGAAGAAGTGGATTTAAAAATTAGGGGTAAAGCGCTTATCAAGCCTACGACAATTGCTGATAAGACCAACCACCACCCCGACACGTTAACCGGTGAATAAACGGCACATACAATACCCAATAGCATGGGCAGCACTATGCGCACTAAAGGAAATTGAAATACGGCAAGAGGCACACACGAAACTAAAACGTAGTGCAGATCAAAGGCGTTTACAAATAATTAGGTTCGGCTATTTGTAGATGGCTTTTTTTGCAGCGAGCAGTGTATTTTGCAGCAATCCGGTAATTGTCATCGGACCAACTCCACCGGGGACAGGGGTAATTCGTGAAGCAAGAGGAGCAACACCATCAAAATCTACATCACCTTTCAAACGCCATCCCAGCTTGGTTCCCGGAGCATCAACGCGAGTTGTGCCAACATCAATGATCACAGCACCTTCTTTCACCATATCGGCCTTCAGGAATCCCGGTTTTCCGATAGCCATAACAATGATATCTGCCTGACGCGTATGATAGGCTATATCGGCCGTTTTGCTGTGACACAGTGTTACCGTGCAATTCCCAATTGATTCGTTACGCGCCAACAAAATACTAATGGGTGAACCCACAATGTTGCTACGTCCAATTACAACACAATGTTTGCCGGAGGTGGTCACACCGCTGCGCTCCAATAATTGTAAAATTCCGGAAGGAGTTGCAGGTAAGTAACAAGGAAGATTCAATGCCATACGGCCAACATTTACCGGATGAAAACCATCCACATCTTTCGCAGGCGAAATAGCTTCAATAATGCGATTTTCATTGATATGCTTGGGTAATGGCAACTGTACGATAAAACCATCCACCTCCGGATTTTGATTCAACTGCTCCACCACTTTCAACAACTCTTCTTCCGTAGTCCATTCATCCAAATGATGCAACGTTGAAGCAAAACCAACACGTTCGCAAGCGTTAACCTTGGCGTTAACATAGGTTAAACTTCCTCCATCATTTCCAACCAAAACTGCAGCAAGGTGTGGTGCGCGAGTACTTGACTTTAGCATGTCAGCTACTTCCACAGCCATTTCATCTTGGATGGTCTGAGCAATTAGTTTACCATCGATTAGCTTATTCGCTGCTATAGTCATTATCGGCGCATATTAGGCATGTTCCGCATCATCTTCGCCATTTGTCCTTTGTCCGACATCATACGCATCATTTTACGCGTGTCTTCAAATTGCTTCATCAAGCGATTCACTTCTTGTATTGTAGTTCCGCTTCCCTTGGCAATTCGGGCACGGCGAGCACCGTTAATAATCTCCGGGGTTTCACGCTCTTCAGGAGTCATGGAATATATGATCGCTTCGATGCCTTTGAACGCATTGTCGTCAATATCCATATCCTTCACTGCTTTACCGATTCCCGGAATCATGCCCATCAAATCTTTGATGTTACCCATCTTTTTGATCTGGTGCAATTGTCCTAGAAAATCGTTGAAGCTGAATTTATTCTTCGCAATTCGCTCTTGGAGTCGCTTGGCTTCTTTCGCGTCAAACTGTTCCTGAGCACGCTCTACCAACGTTACAACGTCACCCATTCCGAGAATTCGGTCGGCCATACGTTGCGGGTAAAACACATCTAACGCATCCATTTTCTCGCCTGTACCAACAAACTTGATCGGTTTGTTTACAATTGATTTAATAGATAACGCCGCACCTCCTCGTGTATCACCGTCCAACTTTGTTAAGATGACACCATCGAAATCCAAACGATCATTAAATGCTTTTGCAGTATTTACCGCATCCTGCCCCGTCATGGCGTCCACTACAAACAAAATTTCCTGCGGCTGAATAGCTTTCTTCACTGCAGCAATTTCATTCATCATGGTTTCGTCAATCGCTAAACGACCCGCAGTGTCGACAATCACCACCGAGTGATTATGCTTCTTCGCATATTCAACGGCACGTTTCGCAATGGCAACAGCATCCTTTACTTCAGGTTCAGCATATACCTCAACACCAATTTGCTCACCCAACACTTTCAACTGATCAATCGCAGCAGGACGATAAATATCACAGGCAACGAGCAATGGATTCTTCCCGCGCTTTGTTTTTAAATGGTGCGCTAATTTTCCGGAATGCGTGGTTTTACCTGAACCTTGCAAACCGGCCATCAAAATAACTGTCGGCTGCCCTGTAAGTTTGATATCCTCTTTATCACCACCCATCAAACGAACTAATTCGTCATGAGTGATCTTAATCATTAACTGACCCGGAGAAACCGAATTCAATACGTTTTCACCAAGCGCTGCAGCTTTTACATCGTCTGTGAATTTCTTAGCAACTTGAAAACTAACGTCGGCATCCAGCAAGGCTTTGCGAATTTCCTTAACGGTTTCCGCAATATTGATTTCGTTAATTTTTCCTTCACCACGAAGGACTTTAAACGCTCTTTCGAGTTTATCACTTAAATTATCAAACATACCGGCTATTTTGGGAGGGCAAATTTACCCTAATTTGTTCAAATTGTTCCTTTCTTCTTCATTTACATGCGCTCAGGAACTGTAATGCCCAGTAACTGCATTCCTCTGCGAATAACTTCCGCAACTTCTTTACATAATTGCAAACGGAATAAACGCGCCGCTTCATCTTGTTCTTTCAGGACCGGACAAGCATCGTAAAACTGATTGAACGTCTTTGCCAGATCGTAGCAATAATTGGCGACAACAGCAGGACTGTAATTATCGGCTGCTTCATGCACTGCTGCAGTAAAACTGTTAATCGTTTTTATCAACTCACGTTCCTTTACGTGCAATGCTGAGGGGAATTCTCCCGATGTTGGAAGTGTTCCGGCCTTACGTAAAATGCTTCTGATACGAGCATGCGTATATTGAATAAATGGTCCTGTGTTGCCTTGCAAATCGATACTTTCGGAAGGATTGAACAGCATTTTTTTCTTCGGGTCAACCTTTAGGATAAAGTACTTTAAAGCCGCCATTCCCACCATGCGAGAGAGTTCTGCTTTCTCTTCTGCGCTCATTTCTGCAATCAATCCCTTCTCTTCTGCCATATCGCCGGCATTGCAGATCATGTCTGCAATCAGATCATCCGCGTCAACAACAGTACCTTCGCGCGATTTCATTTTTCCCTCAGGTAGTTCCACCATTCCATACGACAAATGGTACAAACCGTCAGCCCATGAGTAGCCTAATTTACTCAATGCTATCTTCAACACTTTGAAGTGATAATCCTGCTCGTTGCCTACTACGTAAATGTGTTTATCAAACGGAAACTCTTTGTGACGCTCGACAGCTGTTCCTAAATCTTGAGTCATGTACACAGAAGTTCCATCGCTTCGTAGCAACACTTTCTGATCTAATCCATCTGCAGTTAAATCAATGATGACGGCTCCATCAGGACGTTTTTGCAATACATTTTTCTGCAAACCTTCATCAACGATTGACTTTCCTAACAAATACGTATTCGATTCGTAATACATTTTGTCGAAGTCAACACCCAATGCAGAATAAGTTGATGCAAATCCTTCATACACCCAACCGTTCATCGTTTGCCACAAGTGTTTCACATCCGCATCACCTGCTTCCCACTTCCGCAACATCTCCTGCGCTTCCTGCATCAAAGGTGCATCTTTCTCGGCTTGCTCTTTGGTGATGCCATTGGCCACCAGCTGCTCTATTTCCTTCTTGTAATGCTTATCAAACTCAACATAATATTTACCTACCAAATGATCGCCTTTAATTCCGGTCGATTGCGGGGTTTCACCGTTACCGTAATTTTTCCAGGCCAACATACTCTTACAAATATGAATTCCTCGATCATTGACAAGGTTTACCTTTATCACTTTATTTCCGGCCGCTTTCAATATCTCACTCACAGAATAACCTAACAAGTTGTTACGGATATGCCCAAGGTGAAGAGGTTTATTCGTATTGGGTGAACTATATTCCACCATAACAAATGGCGATTGTTCGGTAACCGGTGAATACCCAAACGACTCCTGTTTTGTAATAGATGCCAATCGCTCCAACCAATAAATATCGGATAATACAATATTAAGGAAACCTTTAACCACATTAAAACGTGCTATTTCACGGACATGCTTGCTTAAGAAATCGCCAATTAATTCTGCTGTTTGCTCCGGACTTTTACCCGAAACCTTAACATAAGGAAAAACCACCAGACTCAGATCACCTTCAAAAAGCAGCACACCTTTTCGTTCTGAATGAGACGAACTAATAACGAACCTGCTTCTTTTTCTGTAATGCCATTTCGTACAGGAGTTCCGGTTCCTTTAGATATGGATGAATCCATACTATCCACATCAAATGAGATGTAAATATGAGTACATTGACTCAAATGTGCTAATGTATCGCGGGCTATCCGTTCAACACCATGACGCTTAACCTCGGCAGAAGTAAACAACTTGACTTTGTTCTTTTTTATTAATGCTGTTTCTTCCGGTTCCATATCACGAACCGCAATAAATACAAGATCTTTATAGTTGATTTTGGGTGAAATGCCCCCCAGTTTCTTGATTTTAGTCCACAATTCAACGGTTTCCTTATCCGGTTTATTCATTTTGTGAGACAAATTATCTTCTCCCAATGCAGTTGCCAATGGCATTCCATGCATGTTACCCGATGGAGTTGTGTAAGGAGAATGTAGATCCGCATGGGCGTCAATCCAGATTACTCCGAGACGTGACTTAGGGTATGCCGCCTTAATTCCGGCGATTGTCCCTCCCGCTGTGCTGTGATCTCCGGCTAAAACTATTGGAAACGATCCGGATTTGAACATTTTAACCAATTCACCTGAAATTCGCTCATACATGGTCAAAATCCCCTTTACTCGCTTGGCATATGGACTTCCCGGTGATTCGAATGCATCAACACCTAAACTGGCCCCACGTGTTCCGGCTCCGATTTCGGATTTAACTTCAATAAACTTCACTTTGCGAATAGCCATGTTAAATATTTATGAGGTCGTTTAAACAACATCCAAGTGAGTTACATTTGTAATTATTAAATAAAGTAACTCACTCGGATTATCAATTTCACTTCTCATGGAGAATACCTATCAAAACCTGATTGAACAAACCTTCAACTTTCCTCAGGAAGGATTTCAAACTATAGATAATGAACTTTATTTCAATGATATTCCGTTAATGGACATTATCAAGAAATACGGCACTCCATTAAAAATCACTTATTTGCCAAAAATCGGGCAACAAATACAAAAGGCAAAACGCCTGTTTAACGTCGCCATGGCAAAAGTGGATTACAAAGGTACATATACGTATTGTTATTGCACGAAAAGCTCTCACTTTTCATTTGTACTTGAAGAGGTGCTGAAAAATGATGTTCATTTGGAAACCTCTTCAGCTTATGATATTCATATCATTAAAGAACTCTACAAAAAGGGACTTATAAGCAAGGAGCGTTTTATTGTCTGTAACGGGTATAAGCGCAAACAGTATCTGCAAAATATCACCGAGCTGGCCAATGACGGCTTCAACATTGTCCCTGTATTGGATAACAAAACCGAAATTGATTACTATTCCAAGTTCGTAAAAGCCCCGAAACTGAAGCTGGGCATTCGGATCGCTTCCGAAGAAGAACCGAATTTCCAGTTCTACACGTCGCGTTTAGGAATTCGCCACAGCGATATTGTGCAGTATTACAAAGACAAGATTCAGAATAATCCGCGGTTCGAGTTGAAGATGCTCCATTTCTTCATCAATAACGGTATTAAAGACACCATTTACTATTGGACGGAACTGGCGAAATGTCTGAAGGTGTATCACGAATTGAAACAGATTTGTCCAACACTGGATTCGTTAAACATCGGAGGCGGGATGCCGATAAAAACTTCATTAGGTTTCGAGTACGATTACGAATACATGATCGAAGAAATTATTTCTCAGATTAAAAATTATTGCGAAAAGCATCAGATTGCGGAGCCTAATATTTTTACAGAGTTCGGTTCATTTACTGTTTCTGAAAGTGGAGCTGCCTTGTATTCTATTGTAGATATTAAAGTTCAGAATGACCGCGAGTTGTGGTACATGATCGATAGCTCGTTCATCACTACTTTACCGGACACCTGGGGCATCAATCAGCGATTTATTTTGTTGGCCGTTAACCATTGGGACAGTGAAGCGCAACCTGTAAACCTTGGAGGATTAACCTGTGATAGCATGGACTACTACAATACTGAAGCCCATGCGAACAATGTTTATTTACCGAAGATTACAGTAAACGAAAAGCAACCGTTGTACATCGGATTTTTCCATACCGGCGCTTATCAGGAATCTTTAGGCGGTTATGGCGGAATTCAACATTGTCTTATTCCGGCACCGAAGCACGTACTTATCGATCGGAACGAAGAAGGTGAAATCACTACTCGTCTGTTCGCGAAAGAGCAAAGCTATAAGTCCATGTTGAAAACGCTGGGGTACTAACTTATTACCTACCCGATTTGCATAATTACGATAAATACCTATCTTGCAACGACTAACTCAAAATAATTGGGTATCAATCGTTAACCAAAATATGATTTCTTCTTTTCGTAGTGCGGTGTTGCTGATCTTCGTATCAGTTACATTGATATCCTGTGAAGGTGGTATTTTCAAGAAAAACATAACGGAAGGTACTATCGAATATAAAGCGGTTCCTGTGGGCAAAACGAACACCAGCCCGATGTTATTACCCGACAAAATGGTGGTGAAATTCAAAGACAATTTTCACGCTGCTGAATTAGAAGCGGGAATGGGTTTTGCCAAAATGAAGTTCATTTCAGATCCTGTAAAGAAACAGTTCATTACACAAGTTAATCTTCTTGATAAGTTCACCAGTGCGTTGAATCAAAAAGCACTTGACACGGTATGCTACTATTATCCTGAGTACACCGTTGAGGAATCGAAAGAAACTAAAGATATAGCGGGTTACAACTGTAAAAAAGCGACTTTAAAGTTCACGGATGGCTCCGATCCTGTTGAGGTTTGGTACACGCAGGACATTGATATTAAAACGCCCAATTGGAGCAACACGTATTACAAAATTGATGGCGTTTTAATGGAATACACCTTGCGCAAATTCGGACTGGAATTGCGGTTTACAGCAACTTCCGTAACAGAAGGAACAATTGCTCCGGAATACTTCACTGTTCCTGCCGAGTATAAAAAAATCGAGAATGCCGAACTCGAAAAGATGTTCGAAGGATTCTTTTAAGCAGGAATAAACATCCGAAAGTTTATAACATTCTAAAATGCGCTTGTGTGCGCCTATCGCTGTCTTTTACCTTTGATAGGTTGCCTTTCAACCATTCAAAATGGCCAAAAAAGAACAAGAAGAGGAACTTCCAAAACCCAAGTCGCGTAACCAAATGCGACCTAAGTCTCAATTTGAAGAAAACGAGCCTCGTGAGGAGGCGTCCGAAAAAAAGCAGCGTAATAAATCGCCTGAATCCCCTGCCGATAGTGGATATTCACCCAACGCGATTAAAAACTTCATTGTGCGTTTGCGTACCGATGATCGATTGCATCGCATTCTGGGTGCATTCTTATTGTTCATTGTTACTCCGTACTTGTTAACTGCCTTTACCTCCTACTTTTTCACCTGGCAACACGATCAAGACAAGGTGGCCGGTTCATTGGGCGTATTGTTCGACAACAAAACCGAAGTGCATAATATGCTGGGGAAACTTGGCGCACTGTTCTCTCATATATTTATTCATCGCTGGTTTGGAGTAACCTCCTACTTTTTCCCTGTTGCCGCATTTGCTATAGGTTTGCGACTATTAACAGGTTCTAAGTGGTTGCCGGTTGGGAAAATTCTAAAATTCGGAACCTTTGCTTTGGTATTCGGCTCCATCATTTTAGGATACATCTTTCAAAATTCCTTCTTCTTCCCGGGTGGAACTTTCGGTTATGAAACAAGTGCCTGGTTAAATTCAGCGCTGGGTGTAGTAGGTACGGGATTGTTGATCTTGTTCTTTGCTGTAGTGTTTCTAATTGTGGTATTCAATTTGAAGTTCAACTTACCCGAATCGACTGGAAAAGAAGAACCACAAGAGAATTCGAAAACTGTCGAACAACAAGACGAAATAAAGCGAAACGTTCTCGTCAATGATTTTCCCAACAATCAACCGGAAGAACTAACGGAAATTGAAGAGTATGTTTCCGAAGAAGAACAAGATGTGCTCGAAGAACTTCATCTTGTTGATGAACCAGAAGTAGTAAATATTCCCGAAGAGCCCGAACCGGTTGTTGAATCGAATGAAATTGAATTATCTACTGAGCCTGACATCCCAATTCCGGCTACGCAGGATTTAACCTCTGATGATAATATCAACTTCACCGTAGAGAAAAAAGAAGAAGACAAAGAATTAAGTGCTGATGAAATTGAAGCCAAATCGGAAGAACTGGTTCGTGAATTCGGCGAATACGACCCAACATTGGATTTATCGGGGTATCAGTTTCCTTCCATTGATTTACTGGAGAATTACGGAACAGGTAAAGAGCCTCAGGTGAATACAGAAGAGCTGACTGCAAATAAAAATCGAATTGTAGAAACCTTAGCCAACTATGGTATTGCAATTGAAAAAATCAAAGCAACTATCGGGCCTACAGTAACGCTCTATGAAATCAATCCCGCAGCGGGTGTTCGAATATCCAAGATTAAAAATCTGGAAGATGATATTGCATTGAGTTTGTCGGCTCTGGGCATTCGTATTATTGCACCAATTCCGGGTAAGGGTACCATTGGTATTGAAGTTCCAAATCAACACCCTGATGTTGTGCCGATGCGCGCGTTGTTATCGTCGGAAAAATTTGTGAATTCAAATATGGATTTGCCGGTAGCACTAGGTAAAACAATTTCCAACGAAATTTTCATTGCAGATTTGGCTAAGATGCCGCACTTACTTATGGCCGGTGCAACAGGTCAAGGTAAATCGGTAGGTCTTAATGCTATTTTGGTTTCCCTACTGTACAAGAAACATCCCGCTCAACTAAAGTTTGTATTGGTAGATCCGAAGAAAGTAGAATTAACCTTGTTCAATAAAATTGAGCGTCACTTCTTAGCCAAATTACCGGATAGCGAAGAAGCCATAATTACAGATACGAAGAAAGTAATACACACTTTGAATTCGTTGTGTATTGAAATGGATCAACGTTACGATTTGCTGAAAGATGCCCAAGTTCGTAACCTAAAAGAATACAATGCCAAGTTTATTCAGCGTAAATTAAATCCTGAAAACGGACATCGTTTCCTTCCATACATCGTGTTGGTTGTGGATGAGTTTGCTGATCTCATCATGACAGCCGGCAAAGAAGTGGAAACACCGATTGCTCGATTGGCTCAACTGGCACGTGCTATCGGAATTCACCTCATCATTGCCACACAGCGACCTTCAGTAAATATCATCACCGGTACAATCAAAGCGAATTTCCCTGCGCGAATTGCATTCCGTGTTACCTCCAAAATTGACTCACGAACAATTCTTGATGCAGGCGGTGCTGAACAATTAATTGGTCGCGGTGACTTGTTGTATTCAACGGGTAACGATTTGATTCGTTTACAATGTGCATTTGTAGATACGCCTGAAGTGGAGAAAATCACAGATTTTATTGGTGGACAACGTGCTTACCCAAGTGCATTATTGTTGCCTGAATATGTAGATGAAAATGCTGAATCCGGCAAGATGGAACTGGATGATAGTGATCGTGATTCTCTGTTCGACGAAGCGGCCAGAATTGTGGTAAATCATCAGCAAGGATCTGCTTCACTCTTGCAACGTAAACTGAAGTTGGGATACAATCGCGCGGGACGAATTGTTGATCAACTGGAGGCTGCCGGAATTATTGGTCCGTTTGAAGGCAGTAAGGCGCGTGAGGTTTTGATTAAAGACATCCTTACGTTGGAAGAAAAGCTGGGCAAAAAGAACGATCCGACTTAAACGTAAGAGAATCTTTTTCAGCTTCTTAACAAATCCTTTTCAGTTTAGTTCATCTGTAGGTTGTAACTTTGGCGTAGTTTTTGAAACAGTACGAGAAACAGATTATACAATGAGAAATTTAATTTTTGCAGGTCTTGCTCTTTCGTTATCGAGTTCAATTGTATTCGCGCAAGGTGATGCTAATGGATATGATCCGAAAGCAAAGACAATTCTTGACGAAGTAAGTAAAACAGCCAAAGCATATACTTCCATTACTGCCACATTTACCATGACAATGGAGAAAGCTGATAAATCGAAAGATGTGCATGAAGGCGAAGTAGTGATGAAAGGGAAGAAATATAAGATCACACTTAACCGAAAAATTAAGGATAAAGTGTGGAAGGAAATTTACATTAACAACTCGGCCACAACATGGAACTACAGTGAGAAGGAATGTGAGATTACCATCGACAATGCTCCCGATCCGGCGAAAGCAAAAAACAACTTCGCACCTACCGACATTTTCACCATTCACGAAAAAGGATTTAAATATAAATTCGTGAAAGAAGAAGTTCAAGGCGGAAAAACTGTTCAACTGATTGATCTATTCCCGGAGCAAGCCGACAAGAAAAATTACCACACCGTGAAAGTGGTGATCGACAAGGCGAAGAAGCAAATCATTAGCGCTACGTTTCTCAATAAAGATGGATCCAAAACGATCTATGCCGTAAAAACATTTACATCAAACTTAGAAGTTGCTGATGCGACATTCATTATGGAGCCAGGAAAACAGTTTCCGAAGTGTGAGATTGTGGATTTGAGGGAATAAAAAGTGTATTTCAGAAAAAAGCCGCGGTAACTTTATCGCGGCTTTTTTGTTGTTACGATTATGTTGAAAATCGCATGGGCCCCAGAGTTCGTATTACCGCTTCCACCCGGACATCGCTTTCCTATGGAAAAATACGAGCTGTTACCGGAACAGCTGATTCATGAAGGAACGATCAAAGAGCAGCATCTTTTCGTTCCCTCCAGGAAATATGATGGAGAAATTTCTATCACACATGAGCAACACTATTTAACGCGATTACAACAACTGCAACTTACCCCATCTGAAATCAGAAAAAGCGGTTTTCCATTAACCCGCGAACTGGTTGAACGGGAATGGTTATTAGCAAATGGGACAATAGAAGCGGCATTATTCGCACTACAATTTGGTGCTGCAGGCAATTCAGCAGGAGGAACTCATCATGCTTTTGCAAATCGCGCTGAAGGGTTTTGTTTACTGAATGATATTGCGGTGGCTGCTAATCATCTCATACTCCATCAGTTGGCTCAGCGCATTTTGGTCATTGATCTTGATGTTCATCAAGGCAACGGTACAGCAGCGCTTTTCAATAATGATGATCGTGTCTTCACATTTAGCATGCACGGTGAAAAAAATTATCCGTTGCATAAAGAATCGTCCGACCTGGATATCGGTTTGCCCGACGGAACTGACGATCGCTTGTACCTCTATCATTTGAAACATCAATTACCCCGGGTAATAGATTCATTTACACCAGATTTCGTCTTTTATCAGGCTGGAGTCGATATTTTACAAACAGATCTACTTGGACGTCTAAAAATTAGTCGGGATGGCTGCGCGGAACGCGATCGTTTTGTGCTGCAATTATGCAAGAACTATGGCATTCCTGTCGTTATTACAATGGGAGGTGGTTACTCCAAAAATATCCGTGATATTGTAGAAAGTCATGCTAATACTTATCGTTTTTGTCAGCAAATTTTTTTCTGAGCATGGTTTTTGCGAAATTAGAAGCAGTATTTTCGTGGACCTACTGAAAAGTAATGTTTGTGACTCGATTTGCGCTTGCTGTAATATTTATGTTTTTTATTGATTCTGCTGCTGCGCAAGCGTTAGTTGCCGATGCCGGTTTACGAGATACCATCTGCCCGGGAACTATATCTCTTTTAGGCGGAAGTCCGACAGCTTTGGGAGGTACGGCGCCCTACACTTATCGATGGACACCCACTAGTGCGTTAAGTAGCTCTACGGTTGCAAATCCTGTTGCCAGTCCTGCAACACCAACAATGTATTACGTTCAAGTCATTGATGCAGTTGGCGATACAGCAATTGATTCTGTTTTTGTTGACCTCTATTCCATTTGGGCTTTTAATGCCGGCCCTGACACTTCCATGTGTATTAATGAAAGTGTCGTAATTGGAGGTCCGAATAATTCTTTAGCTGATGGAGCTTCTTATTCATGGTCACCTGCTAACGGTCTTAGCAGTACCACTGATCCACGTCCAATCTGTTCAGCAACGGTTACGACGATATATTCATTGACTATATCCAGTCCGGATTGCCCGAACAAGCAGTTCGAAATAACCGTTACCGTTCATCCTTTGCCTTCAATTACTGCATCTCCTACATATGCAACAATTAATGAAGGAGAAACAATTCCAATTACAGCAAGCGGTGGTGAGAACTATTATTGGACGCTACCGTTGGGATTGTCAAATACTTTAGGTTCTTTAACAAACGCGGAGCCGACTTCAACTACCACATATACGGTAGTTGGTGTTGATCAAAATGGATGTGTCAATTATGATACAGTTACTATTATTGTCAATCCTTTCGATGAAGTCGTGATGTGCAACTCTTTCTCTCCAAATAATGATGGGATAAATGATTTTTGGTACATCGGAAACATTCAAAAATATCCTGATAACCGTCTTGAAATTTATACGAGAACGGGACAGCAAGTTTATGCGAAGTCAGGTTACGACAATTCATGGGACGGCACCAACTATGGCGATAAGCTGCCTGAAGCCACCTACTATTTTACACTTAATTTGGGTAACGGTTCTCCTCCTATAATGGGAAGTGTCACAATATTGCGATAAGTCATGAAGAGAATTCTGATCCTTACATTATTCGTTTCGTGTTCCTGTTTCCTAAAAGCGCAACAGTTACCCGACTACACGCAATATCCTTCTCAACTATTTGCTTTAAATCCTGCATACACCGGTACAAAAGGAACTTTAGATCTTCGTGCAAGTTACAGACGACAGTGGATGGGTTATGAAGGTGCTCCGGAAACACGTTTTATTGGTGCGCATTCCAGACTTTTTAAAGGAAAATTAGGATTGGGCGGAACAATGTATCAAGATTTTACGGGACCTTCACGTCGTTTTAATTATGCCTTCAGCGCTGCATACCACTTGCGTTTTCCGGATGTAGAATTTTGTGTGGGTATCGGGATGAACTTCGATAAATATTTTCTGGATAGCGGCGTGCTCAACACACATTGGGAAGGAGATCCTGCAATAAATATCGGTGTCGTAGAATTTCAAAAGAAGAAAAATGCAATGGCGGGAGTTCTACTGTATAATGACCGCTTTCACTTTGGTTTAGGTGTATATAACGTGTTGTCTCCCCAAATTACATTCGGCGGAATTGGTGCAACAGTTGGTTACAAACAGCACTACTACTTTACAACCGGATATAATTTCCATGGTCATCCCGATTTCGTCTGGGAAAATAATATCATGGCACTTTATGTAGACGGTTTACCGTTAACGTTAAACTATAATTTACGTGTCCATTATCGCGAAAAGTTTGTTTTCGGAACGGCTCTGCGCTTACGTGATGCAGTTGCGCTTCAGGCAGGAATGGTCGTATTGAATCGTTGCCAGATAATTTATTCCTACGATATCGGATACAGTCGCTTAAGAAAAGCTCACAACGGTTCGCACGAATTAACTATCGGTTATCGTTTAGATTACGACAAGAAAAAAGGCGGCTATAAAAATTTCGACCAGTTCCAGCGTCAACGCTACAACGTATTCTGAGTATACGGAGTTAGCGTCTAAATTTCTTTAGCTCTTATTCCGCTGAGAGAATTAAAATGCCACCACTCCGGCTAGAAAGTGCATCGGGTGCGCTCCATCAAAAATGATGATTCTATAAATTGGAAATCGCTTCTTGAGCAATTGTTGTGCTTGAACCAATTTCGTCTCTACATCTTGTTGTAAATAACAAATGGTAATACAACCGTACACATCCTTAACCACAAAATTATCCGGCGTTGAATACTTCTGTTCCACGATAATAGTCGTGTCTTCGTCATGAAAATTCACCAAACCCAATTCCTGCATCTCTTGTTCTTACTAACAAATATTTTGTTGAACAGGCAGCGATACCGGTTTATCAGCATCAACGTATGATTGCCGCGTCTTAGTTCGGGGTTTTTCTTGTTGTCCCTCGGAACAAGCAATTAACAAGGAAATGAATAGGATCGCCAGAATACGCATGGAACAGAGTTAAGGAAGCACAGTCAGGAAGCCTATATTTGCAATAATTATGGCACGAGTAAAAGGACTGGTAATGATTGAGCCAATCGGGTTTCGATTCAATTCTGAAACCGCGACTACAAATTCCTTTCAGCATAACAATACCGCAGATGTTCAAGCTGCTGCTTTTCAGGAATGGCAAAATGTTGTTTATGCTCTTAGACAACATCAATTTGAAGTCATCACTTATCGTCCATTGACAGACTTAACGCCTGATGCCGTTTTTCCTAACAACTGGTTTTCTACGCACGATTCCGGCAAATTGCTTATTTACCCAATGATGGCGAATAATCGAAGAGCTGAGCGCAACAACGCTATCGTGCAACAACTTCAGGAAAAATATAATTACCATAGTGTAATTAATTTATCCCGATACGAAACGCAGAATGCATTCTTAGAAGGAACCGGCAGTATTGTTTTTGATCACGATTATAAACTGGCATACGCAGCCATTTCACCTCGAACACACCTCAGTCCATTACTCGAAGTTTGCGAGCATTTAGGATGTTTACCTGTTGTATTTGAGACCAAATCATCCGAAGGAAACCCAATTTATCACACTAACGTTGTGATGTCGATTGGATCATCAATAGCTATTGCAGCGGAGGATTGTATTGTGGATGAGCGCAACCAACTTTCCGTGCGCAAATTATTGCAGTTCAGTAACAAAACAATTCTTTCTATCACTAATCAGCAAATGCAATCGTTCTGCGGCAATGTGCTGTTCGCAACCAATACTCTGGATAAAGAGTTTGCTATTCTGTCCGATACAGCCTGGAACTCATTTACACAAGAACAGCAAATGATGTTATCAAATCATGCTACACCAATTATTGTCAGCATTCCTATTATCGAGCGCGTTGGTGGTGGTGGCGTGCGTTGCATGATTGCTGAATTGCTCTAGCGCTGATGTGGTTATATTCCCATTCATCAAGACATCGTACCGTTTACAGTATAATTGAGTCATTGAAGCTCATTTTTGGTTAATTTAGAACTTCTTTAAAATTATCTCTACATGAACAAGTACACACGTTTTTTGGGTTTAAGTGCAATTGCAGGCGTTTCATTGGCAATGACACTCGCTCTTATCGAGAAGCCGATTGACAAACTCAATTTTAATAATGCCGTTCGTCCTCAGGATGACTTTTATGAATATGTGAACGGCACTTGGTTGAAGAACAACCCAATACCGGCAACAGAGTCAAGCTGGAGTAATTTCAACTCACTAGATGAAAAGAGTCGCAAAGCTCAACGAGAAATTTGTGAAAATGCTGCCGCGAACAATACTGCAAAAGAAGGCACCAATGAACAGAAAATTGGATCATTGTATGCATCCGGAATGGATACAGTTGCCATTGAGGCTGAAAAATTCAATCCGTTAAAAGCACAGCTCGATATGATTAATGGTATCAAATCCAAAGCAGATTATACCACTACTATTGCTCGATTGCATCAAATTCAGGTAAGTGCTCCATTTGGAATATATGTGATGGCTGATCTGAAGAATAGTGTAATGAATGCACTGTACATCGGACAATCAGGAATGGGCTTACCCGAGAAAGACTTTTACATGGGCGATGCAATGGAATCGTATCGCACTGCCTACCGTGAACACGTCATGCAAATGTTTTTATTGCTGGGCGACGATAAGGAAACTGCAACCCGCAATGCTGCTGACGTTTTAGAAATAGAAACAGGATTAGCATCAGGTGGTATGTCTGCTGTTGAGCAACGTGATGCGGAAAAACAATATAATGTAAAGAACTATGAGCAATTGAAGGAATTAGCTCCAAATATAGATTGGGCTACCTACTTCAATTTAATGGGATTATCGCGCGTAGAACAATATGTGGTAACTCAGCCCACTTTCATGATCTCAGCCAGCAAGTTAATGGATGTTAAGCCGGTGGAGTCATGGAAAGCCTATTTCCGTTGGCAGCTCATTCATTCTTTTGCGGGTTATTTACACAAGCCGGTTGCTGACGAGAACTTCCGCTTCTACGGAACATTTATGTCAGGGGCTAAAAAACAACAACCACGTTGGAAGCGTGTATTGCGTGCCACAGATGGTGCATTGGGCGAAGCAATCGGACAAGAATACGTGAAGAAACATTTCAGCGAAGAATCGAAAAAACGTGTGAATGAAATGGTAAATAACCTGATTGCTGCGTATGAAGAGCGTATCAATCAATTGCCATGGATGGGTGCAGAAACTAAAAAAGCTGCAAAACAAAAACTTGCGATGATTACACGCAAACTTGGATTCCCTGACAAATGGCGTGATTACTCCGGCTTAAGCGTGAACAGAACGTCATACCTCGGCAATATTTTAGCTTCGAATCGTTTCGACATGGAATACATGTTAGGCAAAGCCAACGAGAAAGTGGACAAGTCGGAATGGGGAATGACGCCTGCAACTGTGAATGCGTATTACAATCCTACTAATAATGAAATCGTATTCCCTGCAGCAATTATGCAGCCGCCGTTCTTTAATGCAGATGCAGATGATGCCGTGAATTACGGTGCGATGGGTGCTATAATCGGTCACGAATTAACTCATGGATTTGATGATGAAGGATCGCATTTCGATGGAGAAGGCAACTTGGTTGAATGGTGGCAGGAAACAGATCGCAAGCAGTTTAATGAACGTACAGCGAAGTTGGTTAATCAGTTCAACAACTTTGTTGCCGTTGATAGTTTGAAATTGACGGTAAACGGAGAACTGACTTTAGGTGAAAACATTGCTGATCTGGGCGGCTTGACCATTGCCTATTACGCTTTCAAACGTTCATTGCAGGG
>JAJTEY010000047.1 GCA_021299855.1 Bacteroidota bacterium
AGGTTTGGACCTTGTCCTGCGCGTTTCGTTGGGTAAGAAAGGTAATATTATGTGGAGTAGCAGTGCATTTCAAAGTACGATTTTAGGCGGAGACGCTGCTCCCGGTAGGTCGGCCACGTTCTTTGGCTGGAACACAAGAGTTGCTGCTAACTATAAAGTTACACCGGCCACTTCTATTCAGTTAACCGGCATGTATTCCTCAAAGAATGAAAGTCCAATCGGATCTTTTTGGATGCCGGGTGGTGTTGATATCGGTGTACGTCATGACTTTTGGAAGGGGCGGGCAACGGCATCGGTGAATTTGTCCGACATTTTCAATACACGTAAAATGTTGATCACGAATTTCAATACAGGCTATGAAATGGAAATCTGGCGTCAGCGAGAATCGCGCATCCTGATGCTAAATTTGACCTGGAGATTCGGTTCCGGAGATGATTTCCAGAAGAAAAAATCATCAGTGATTCCTTCCGGAGATGATGCTCCAATGGGATTCTAAGACTTGTTTGTGCTGAGTTCGAGCAACCAACTTACGGCATCCGCCTCGGACGTAAAGTGACGTGCCGGACTTTTAGGTTTAAAAATGGCCAGATAAGAATTAATCAAAGTCGCTGAAATTTCACGATCAGAAATAACAGCCGTGCCATAACGATTTCCTGAATTTTCGGAAGCAATTCGTTTCGCTTCACGCGTTATTTCATAATCCACACGTGCATCTACCAATACCGCAGACTTTTCACCGTTTGTTAATTCGTTAATAATACGATACAACTGCTGCGCTGCATTTTCGTCCAAAACAATACCCGGTTGGACGGTAATTTGCACAATTCGATCATCCCTCAAAACAATCGTACACCACGATAAATAAACTTCTTTTGCCATTTCAATATATGGGGATGCAAATTTACCTCCAATTGGCGCGAATTCACATGTTCATGTTTAAGTAGTCCTGTCCACGCCACAATTGGAGTATTTTACCTTGTAACTGGTCTTTTCATAAACTATTCAGTTCCCGCAGGTTTTAGTATCTTTGCCGTCCGGTAAAAACGACCGGATTTTAGTTTCAGGACAATCATACCAACATGAACATTACACAAGAAAACATTGACGCGTTAAACGCCGTTGTTAAAGTTAAATTAGAGCCAAACGATTATACCGAGAGGGTTGATCAGGCATTAAAAAATTACCAGAAAAAAGTAGCTATGCCGGGCTTCCGTCCGGGTAAAGTACCTTCTTCATTGGTAAAGAAAATGTACGGCAAAACAATTCTGGCGGAAGAAGTAAATCGCCTGCTTTCAGATAGTCTGTACAAATTCATCACGGATAACAAGCTCGATATTTTAGGTAATCCGTTACCGAAAGAAGAAGTAAATAACGCAGTAGAACTGGATCTTGGAAAAGAATTTGAGTTTCACTTCGACATGGCTCTGGCTCCTGCATTCAACGTTGATTTGTCAAAATCAGCAACGTTAACGGAATATGCGGTTCGTGTGGACGACAAGCTCATCAACAATTACGTGCAAGACATTACACGTCGTTACGGGCAAGTGGCTCCTGCAGATACAGCCGGTGATGGCGATTTATTGATGGGTGATTTTGTTGAACTGGATGCTAACGGCGAAATTGTTCCCGGTGGTATTTTCAAGTCTTCCACAATTTTCCTGGATAATCCGGCGAAAGACCACCACAAGGATTTGGTGAGTGCAAAAGTGGACGACAAATTTGATCTGACAACCGAACAAATTGCCGATAACATTAATGATCTGGCATCGAAGCTGGGCGTTGAACCGCATGCCGCTGAAGGATTGAAAAATAAATTCCGTTTTACGGTTAAAACAATCAGTCGCTTGGTACCTGCAGAAATGAATCAGGAATTTCCGTCAAAAAATTGCAGGTGAATTGCGTAGCATGTTTGTTCGCGAAACAGAACAGAAATTGCGTAATGATATTCGCGGCGCGTTATTAAAAGCAACGCCATTAACACTGCCGGACGAGTTCCTGAAGCGTTGGTTGATGGCTGCCAACGAAAAACCGATTACTCCGGAACAACTGGAAGCAGAATACCCGACGTATGCCGAACAATTAAAATGGCAGTTAATCGAAAATAAATTGATCCGTGAAAACGACATAAAGGTTACAGCGGAAGACGCAACCGAGCACGTAAAAGGAATTTTGAAAGAAAACTTCGCACGTTACGGTCGTAATCCGGATGAAGTGAGTGAAGATGAATTGAATGACACAGCACGTCGTGTATTGTCAAAGGAAGACGAAGCGAAGCGCATTTTTGAAGATATGTACGCGCAGCGACTGATGACCTTGTACAAAATGAAGTGCACCATTCAGCAGAAAGAGGTATCTTACGATGAATTTCTAGCGGCTTAATTTGTCAGTTTGGCAGAAAAATTATTCGGCAGGAAAATTGAAAGAAAACTGAACTAAACAATATTCATATGTTCGATCAAAATGAATTTCGCAAATATGCCGTTAAACATCGCGGCATTAATAGTTTAACGTACGATCAATACGTATCTGCCGTTGGTCCTCGCATGTCGATGACACCGTATATCATCGAAGAACGTCAATTGAACGTGGCTCAGATGGACGTATTCTCTCGCTTGATGATGGATCGCATCATTTTCCTGGGAACCGGAATTAACGATCAGGTCGCAAATATTATTCAGGCGCAATTGTTGTTTTTGGAATCTGTTGATGCTAAAAAAGACATCCAGATTTACATCAATTCTCCGGGTGGTTCTGTATACGCAGGATTAGGAATTTACGACACGATGCAAATCGTTGCTCCTGATGTAGCTACCATATGTACCGGAATTGCGGCTTCTATGGGCGCTGTACTAATGTGTGCAGGCCACAAAGGAAAGCGTACTGCGTTAACACATTCCCGCATTATGATTCACCAGCCATTAGGTGGTGCGGAAGGTCAGGCTTCAGATATCGAAATCACAGCGCGTGAAATTCAGAAGTTGAAGAAAGAATTGTACGAAATCATCGCGCGTCATAGCGGTCAGACTTACGATAAAGTATGGGCAGACAGTGATCGTGACTACTGGATGATTGCTGCTGAAGCTAAGGCGTACGGCATGATCGATGAAATTCTCGAAAAGCGCCCGAACAAATAATTTAACCGGCACGTAAATCACAAAAGCATCCTTCACCGGATGCTTTTTTTAACTGAAAGATGGCTAAAGAATCAAATATTCATTGCTCGTTTTGCGGGAGAGATAAACAGGATACACTCGTATTGATTGCAGGAATCCAAGGTCACATTTGTGATCAATGTATTCAGCAAGCGTATCGCATCGTTAAAGAAGAGCAGGACGTTCAAAAGTCCACGGCAATATCATCGGCTTTAACGCTATTGAAACCGGTGGAAATTAAACGTCACCTCGACGAGTACGTGATCGGGCAAGACCACGCTAAAAAGGTATTGTCCGTTGCGGTATACAATCATTACAAGCGTATTTCTGCAAAGCCGGGACGCAAAGCCAACGAGGAAGTAGAGATTGAGAAATCCAACATCGTGATGGTGGGCGAAACAGGAACGGGAAAAACGTTGTTGGCGCGCACTATTGCAAAATTACTGAACGTTCCATTTTGTATTGCCGATGCAACGGTTTTAACCGAAGCCGGATACGTGGGTGAAGATGTGGAGAGCATTCTTGTTCGTTTATTGCAGGCGGCAGATTATGATGTAGCAGCGGCAGAACGTGGTATTGTGTTTATTGACGAGATCGATAAAATTGCTCGCAAGAGTGACAATCCTTCTATTACGCGTGACGTTTCCGGAGAAGGTGTACAGCAGGCATTATTAAAAATGCTGGAAGGTAATGTTGTAAATGTTCCACCTCAGGGCGGTCGTAAACATCCGGAACAAAAAATGATTCAGGTGAATACGAAAAACATCCTGTTCATCTGCGGTGGTGCTTTCGACGGAATCGACAAGAAAATCGCACGTCGTTTAAAATCACAAACCATCGGTTATTCAACGGACAAGGAAGAAACTGCTATCGACAAGGACAACTTGTTGCAATACGTGGTACCGCAAGATTTGAAATCATTCGGATTAATTCCTGAATTGATCGGTCGTTTGCCGGTGCTCGCGCATTTGAATCCGTTAGACCAGGCTACGTTGCGTTCAATTCTTACCGATCCTAAGAATGCCTTGGTGAAACAATACGTGCGTTTGTTCGAGATGGACAACGTAAAGCTTTCCTTCGATCCGGAGGTGTTTGATCATATTGTTTCCAAGGCTATGGAATACAAATTGGGCGCACGCGGTTTACGCAGCATTTGCGAAGCCATCATGATCGACGCGATGTTTGACATTCCTTCCGAAGGAAAAACCAAAAACGTCCACATCACATTGGAATACGCGAAAGAAAAATTGAGCAAAGCCAAAATGGATAAGCTGCGCGCGGCGTAGTTTCATCTCATACCAATAAAAAAGCCCGTTCATAAGAACGGGCTTTTTGTTGATATAACATCAATCTTATTGCATTTTCGTGATAACCGCGTCCTTCTCAATTTTAATCATCACCCTGTCACCATGCATTCCCGGCATGCCGTGATGCATCATCATCATCATTTTCATACAGCAGCACCCACCTTCCATCATGCACATGCCCATTCCTTCTCCACCGTGAGGATTGCAGCCTTTCATTTCGCCTTTTCCGCAACCCGCGCCTGCTTTCATTTCACAGCCGGGCTTATCGCCACATCCTGCCTTGCCCTTATCGCATGACATTTTGGGGCAGTATCCTTCTCCACCCGCTTCACCATGACACTTGGCTTTGCGCTCGTGGCATTCGATCTTCGCTTCGCAGCCTTCGTTACGTTCGCACATAGCGCGTTTCTGCATAAATGCCAATCCGCCCAATACTACCACGAATACCAGCGCTACGGCTACCGTTGTTCCAATGAGTTGCTTCATGTCTTCAATTATTTTTATAAAAATACAACTTAATTCGATTTTTGTTTTTCATACCGAATAAAGTCAAACGCATACGCATGCTTTTCGTCTGCTGCATGAGGAATTCGTTCCACTTCCTGCCACTCAGCGTCTAATTCCGGAAAAAACGTATCTGCTTCCAAAACGCTATACACACGAGTCAACCAGATGCTGTCCGCCAGATCCATCGCTTGCAAATAAATTTCACCACCACCGATAATGTAACAAATCGATTCGCCCTGCTCCCGAGCAACGCTGATTCCTGCTTCCAACGAACCAACTACTATCGCTCCCGGTGCAGCATAATCCGTTTGACGGGTTACAACAATATTGGTGCGTCCCGGAAGCGGGCGAAATTTTTCAGGAATGCTCTCGTAATTTCTTCTGCCCGTAATCACACAATGACCTTCCGTTTTTTCTTTGAAAAACTTCATGTCGTCCGGTAAACGCCACAACAGGCGATTGTCTTTCCCAATTGCGTTGTTTTCTGTTGCAGCAACGATAATAATGATTTCCACTATGCGAATTATTAAACGGCCACGACGGCTTTAATGTGAGGATGCGGATCGTAGCCTTCCAAAACAAAATCTTCGAATTTGAAATCGAAAATATTTTTCACTTCCGGATTTATCTTCATAGTTGGCAAAGGACGAAAATCGCGCGACAATTGCAGTTTTGCCTGCTCGATATGATTGCTGTATAAATGAGCATCACCCAGCGTGTGTACAAATTCCCCCGGCTGCAAATTACACACTTGTGCTACCATCATCGTCAACAATGCGTATGATGCAATATTGAAAGGAACGCCGAGAAAAATATCCGCACTGCGCTGATACAACTGACAACTCAACTTCCCATCAGCAACGTAGAATTGAAAAAACGCGTGACAAGGAGGCAATTTCATATGCTCGATTTCACCCACATTCCAGGCACTCACAATCATGCGTCGTGAATCAGGATTCTTTTTGATTTGCTCAATAACTTGGGTAATCTGATCAATGTGTCTGCCATCCCCACTAGGCCAACTTCTCCACTGATAACCGTATACGGGGCCGAGATTTCCGTTCTCATCCGCCCATTCATCCCAAATCGTTACGCCATTATCCTTTAAATACTGAATGTTCGTATCGCCTTTTAAGAACCACAACAATTCGTGAATAATGGAGCGCAAATGCAATTTCTTTGTGGTCACAACGGGAAAACCATCTTGTAAATTAAAACGCATCTGATATCCAAAAACAGAGACAGTGCCTGTTCCGGTACGATCCGTTTTCACCGCGCCGTGATCCAGCACGTGTTGCATTAAGTCGTGGTATTGCTTCATAATCGTTAGTAAAAATACGCGGCTATCAGAGGCTTTCGTAGGTTTTTAACATAATCTTATTCATGAAATATCAACCACCGCAAACAATCGGCGTCGCGAATTAGCCTAAATTGCGACAAAACTCGATCTCATGAAACATCTCTTACTCTTCAGCGGAATGGCAATATCCGCTTCACTTGCCGCACAAAATGACACGTTGTTATTCGATAATTTCGAAAGCGACCCGGCCGTATATCAGCAGATAGCACTACCTCCGGGAAATTCGACTGATGCCTTCTGGTACAATTTCGACATCGACAATTTAGGTGACGGAAGCGGTGGAAATCGCCCCGGTGAATGGTTCTGGAGCACAGGTTTTGCCGGTGTCGATTCTACAGACAACGTTTTAATGTCCAACTCCTGGACCAACAACGGGAGCACGCCGGTTCAAAATATTTTAGTGACGCCATCTTTGCAAATTGTGGATGCCAATGCAAACCTCAGCTGGGAATCAGCGCCACGTCAAACACCGCGTTATCTGGACGGTTATCGCGTATTGGTTTCAACAACTACTAACGATCCGAGTGCTTTTTCGGATACTATTTTTTCTGCAGCTGAATTCGTATCGCTGGATAACCAAAACGCTCCTTTTGATTTTAACAGTTACACATTCTTCCCTGCAGCAACAGCTAATTTGCTGGATCCGTTTGTGCACGGTGCAGATGGCATGAATACCGTGTTCGATTCCGCTAGCGATTCATCCCGTTTAATTGGAACTTCGCGCACTTTCCAGGTTTCTCTGTCACAATATTCCGGCATGACGATCTTCATCATGTTCGTTCATTATACCGTTGATGATAACCTCTTATTTATTGATGACATTCTGGTAACCGGTACGAATCCTACCGGTATGGACGAATACTACAATCAAGTTTCATTTGGTGTGTATCCGAACCCTGCGCAAGATGAAGTGAACCTCAACATCAACATGACGGAAGCAAGCGATGTAAACGTTTCGATTTTAGACCTTACAGGAAAAGAAGTGATTGCCGCACCTCAACAAAATTTAGCAGAAGGCATGCAACGTGTTGCTGTTAATACATCGACATTAACACCCGGTATGTATCTCGTAAAAGTGACAACTGCCGCAGGAACATCCACCAAGCGCATTATCATCCAATAATTCATTAATAGAATCATACAGAAATTACAAAGCACAAATCCGACTGCGGTAGTCGGATTTGTGCTTTTTATTTTACACCATTATTTAAACAATGTAGCAATAGCAATACTACTTACTGTCTAATTCACATTGCTACGATTTATTAACCGGTTTCTATTACGAGTAATTTAAGATCAATTGCGAATTCATTAACCGGCGGTAACGCTGAATAGAAGGAATACTATTTAAGCATAGTTTTAGCTTTCAAATATCACTACTGCATAAAAACTAGAACAATTAAAGAACTGTATAATTGGAGAAAAGATCTCCAATTGCTGTTAGTGTAGAAACTCCCTAATGCCTCAAGTTCGAAACATCCACAGGTTTCTTCTCATCGCGGAATAGAATCGCGAATAAAACTGTTATTACCAAGGCGTAAATTGCAAATGCCAACCAAGCTCCCTGCCAATCCGTATTTCCATTGGGCAACACGTAAAATTTGCCAATAGCCCAGCTGCTAGCCACTGTACCGAAATATGCTCCAAACCCGTTTGTCATCATCATAAACAATCCTTGAGCACTAGATCGTATTTTCGAATCGGTACTGGTTTCAATAAACAGGGATCCCGAAATATTGAAAAAATCAAAGGCCATTCCGTACACCACACACGAAAGTATAATCATCCATAATCCGCCTTCCGGATCACCAAACGAAAACAAACCAAAACGCAATACCCACGCTAACATGGACAATAGCATTACTTTCTTAATTCCGAAACGTTTTAAGAATGCGGGAATGGTCAGAATAAACACCGTCTCCGAAATCTGCGAAATGGACATTATAATGGTGGAATATTTTACCACAAAAGAATCTTCGTACTGCGGAATTTCTTTGAAACTATCCAGATAAGCATCACCATACATGTTGGTTAATTGCAACGCAGCACCTAACAGCATCGAGAACATAAAAAACAATGCAGTTTGATACTTCAAGAACAACTTGAAGGCATGTAATCCCAATTGTTCAAATATGCCCGCTGTTTTAGAAATCGTGTTTTGCGAAGGACATGCGGGAAGAAAAAAGGAGTACACACCTAACAGCACAGCTCCAATGCCTGCAATATAAAATTGATTGCCATTGTCCTTGCTTCCGGTTAAGTTAGTAACCCACATGGCCACAATAAATCCGATAGTTCCCCAAACACGAATGGGTGGAAAAACCGTGACAACATCATAATTGTGCTTATTTAGAATCGTATAGGCGATGGAATTAGATAAACTAATTGTCGGCATATAACACAGCATGGCTGCGAGAATATAGTAATACAGCATTGCTGGATCATCCACGCCGGGCACGAAAAACAAAATGATGCCGTACATAATTTGCAACGCACCATACAATCGCTCCGCATTCAGGTAACGATCTGCAATAATACCTGTGACGGCAGGCATGATAATAGATGACAATGCAAGCGTGGAGAAGATTGCTCCGAACTCAGGAAACGACCAACCTTTGCCGTTAATACAATACGTTCCAATGGTAATTAGCCATGCTCCCCACACAAAAAATTGTAGGAAGCTCATTGCAGTTAAGCGAAGTTTAATACTCATGTTTAAGATTGCTTAACGCTAAAGCTATAAAAAACTAATCTGCAGTTCCTGTCACTTCTGACAAAAATTCTTCGGTGTCGACTTCGTCCTCATGCTCTTCATCATCCGCAAGCGACTCACCTGAAGGATTTTCATCTTCAAGGATAATTCCTGACTGCGACAAGATGAACTCGTACGTATAAATTGGACAATTGAATCGAACTGCCAATGCAATCGCATCCGAAGTACGCGCGTCAATTTCAACTTCCTCTCCTCCGTTGTGACAGATTAGCTTGGCGAAGAAAATACCTTCCACCAAATTATAAATCAACACTTCGGTTACGGTGATATTGAAAAGCTGCGCAAATTGTTTGAACAAGTCGTGAGTTAACGGACGACTGGGCGTCATCTTCTCCAGTTCAATGGCAATGGCCTGAGCCTCGAATCCTCCGATAATAATCGGAAGACGGCGTTTACCCCTAGCCTCGCCCAACACCAAAGCATATGCTCCGGATTGAGTTTGGCTATACGACAAACCTACAATCTCAAGTTTTACCTTTTTGGTCTCTTTACTCACGACGCGACGGCAATTAGTTTTGTGAAGCTTTAAATTTCTTCACGGATTCCGTCAACTTCGGTAAAATTTCGAAAGCATCACCTACAACGCCATAATCAGCAGCTTTGAAGAATGGTGCTTCTTTATCGTTGTTGATCACTACGATAGTCTTACTTCCGTTTACACCGGCCAAATGCTGAATTGCACCTGAAATTCCGATAGCGATATACAAATTTGGGCGAATAGCCACACCGGTTTGTCCAACGTGCTCGTGGTGCGGTCTCCAGTGCATATCCGCGACAGGGCGTGAACATGCTGTTGTTGCTCCTAACGCCGTCGCAAGATCTTCAACAATACCCCAATTCTCAGGCGCTTTTAAACCTCGTCCTGCCGATACAACCAATTCCGCTTCAGGAAGTGGAACCGTTGTGCTCTGACGGGTTTTACGCTCTTTAATTGTTACACCTGAAGAAACGCCGTCCAGCTTCGCATCAAATGCACTGCCGGAAACGGCTGCACCGGAGGATCCCACAGGAATCGAATTCGGTAACAACGTAATTACTTTCACATCGGAATTAATAGAATATACTGCAGTTGCTTTTCCTGAAAATGCCGTTTTACGCACTTCGAATTTTCCGCCTTCAATTGTCGGGAAATCCACAGCACCTGCGACGATACCGGCTTTCAAACGCACTGCCACACGAGGTGCAATGTCTTTGCCGCCTAGGTCGTGCGAAAACACCACCACTTTTGCTCCATGAGCCTGCGCCACTTGCTCCATCACCGCTGCCCATGCACGTGCATCTCCAGCGCTTAATGAAGCGTGATTTACGGTCAATAATTTTTGCGCACCTGCTTTGCCAAGATCGGCATGCAATGTAGCATCAACTGCGGCATCAATAACTGCTACTACTTCTCCTCCTACTTTCGCGGCAATTGCTGCTGCATAAGTAACTGCCTCTAACGAATTCTTACGAATTTTTCCTTTTGTAGCTTCTGTATATACGATTACTGACATATCAATGTTTTTTAATAGGAATTAAATCACTTTAGCTTCTTCGTGCAACAAACGAACGAGTTCATCCATGCTGCCGGCGTCAATCATTTTCACAGCCTGACGTCCTTCGTTGAGACGGTAGTTTTCTACTTTAGTCAGTGTAGAATTATCCAATACCTGAACAGTCTCCAGTGGCTTGGTGCGCGCAGCCATAATACCGCGCATGTTCGGAATACGTGCTTCCGCCATTCCTTTCTGACAGCTGATCACTGCAGGCGCTGCACAC
Organism: Bacteroidota bacterium; assembly: GCA_021299855.1. Classification (GTDB taxonomy): domain Bacteria; phylum Bacteroidota; class Bacteroidia; order Palsa-965; family Palsa-965. Next base: position 10,858 of record JAJTEY010000047.1, read on the forward strand.
GTTACAACAGCTGTTCCTCCGTCAATGTCGCACTCGGCAGTAATTTCTGCTCCAGCAACATCCAGCTTTGAGGCCATAGAAACGTATGGCAAATTCATCAGTTCGGCTACCATTCCGCCAACCATAGAACTGTTATAATCGATGGTTTCTTTTCCGACCAAAATCAGATCATAGCCTTTACCCGCTGCATAAGCTGCAATTTGTTGCGCTACAAAATATGCGTCACCCGGATCCGCATCCACGCGAACCGCATCATCTGCACCAATAGCCAATCCTTTGCGAATGATGGCTTCATTCTCGGCAAGCCCTACATGGAACAACGTCACTTGTCCGCTGCCCTTCGCTTCCTTCAATTCCAATGCACGAACCAACGCGTACCACTCATCATATGGATTGATGATAAACTGTACACCTTGCTTGCTAAACTCTCTGTTCTCGCTCACAAACGCAATTTTGGTTGTGGTATCGGGAACGCTGCTGATACAAACTAATATTTTCATGACAAAGATTTTTCCTGTTTTAAGGTGGGCAAAAATAAGGTTTTCATTCAGGAATGCCAACGAAAAAAATGGAACCCTTCCTATTGACCAAAAGTCGCGTAATTACTGCATTTTACAAGGCAACAAGATAATCTTCACCCAAAATCCCTCGAATCGATTTAAGTAAGAACTATTATGTACTTTTGGGGCTCAATTTTATAACAATATACATGAGAACAATTGCCTTCCGTGAAGCTTTGCGCGAAGCGATGAACGAAGAAATGCGTCGCGATCCGTCTGTATTACTGATGGGTGAAGAGGTTGCTGAATATAATGGTGCATATAAAGTAAGTCAGGGGATGCTGGCCGAATTTGGACCAAAACGTATTATTGATACTCCTATTGCTGAATTGGGCTTTGCAGGTATCGCTACCGGCGCTGCTATGAACGGCTTACGTCCTATTGTGGAATTTATGACGTTCAACTTCTCTTTAGTTGCGATCGATCAGGTTATCAATTCCGCTGCAAAAATGTTAAGCATGTCGGGCGGTCAGTTTCAAATGCCGATGGTGTTTCGCGGCCCTACCGGTAATGCGGGTCAGTTGGCTGCACAACACTCTCAAGCATTCGACTCCTGGTACGCCAATTGCCCGGGATTAAAGGTCATTGTACCTTCTAATCCTTATGATGCAAAAGGTTTATTAAAGTCTGCCATTCGCGATAACGATCCTGTCATTTTTATGGAATCGGAATTAATGTACGGTGATAAAGGAGAAGTTCCGGAAGGAGAATATTTATTGCCGATTGGCGTCGCTGATGTGCGCCGTGAAGGAAGCGATGTGACCATCGTTTCATTCGGCAAAATCTTCAAGGTAGCTATGGCTGCTGCAGAGGAATTGGCGAAAGACGGCATTCAAGCTGAAGTGATCGATCTACGCACCATTCGCCCTATCGACTACGCAACGGTGGTAAATTCAGTTAAGAAAACTAATCGTTTGGTTGTTGTTGAAGAAGCATGGCCCGTTAATTGAAGTGGCATTGCCTAATGTAGCAAAGACGGTGCAGGCCGTTAAAAATGTGATGTACGTTAAGTAACAAATTATAAATACAACCCTTAAAAGGCGCCGTTTGTGCGCCTTTTTTCATGCATTGCAACTGCCTTTTTCACCCGTCCAGTATAGGTTTTGAAGCATTCCTGCTATTCACTTGGTAAGCCTTTGGAGGAAAACATTTTTTATTGTATGTTTGCGCCCCTAAAATGGGGTGACACTTTAACTAACCCATTGAAAATTAACCGTTAAGGAAAATTTATGAGCGACTCAATTATCTATCTCGTCCCGGCTCTCGGAGTTCTAGGACTTATTGTGATGGCGTTAAAATCGGCCTGGGTAAGCAAACAAGATGCAGGTACCGACCGAATGAAAGAAATTGCAGGCTATGTAGCCGAAGGTGCAATGGCTTTCTTAAAAGCAGAATATAAAATTCTCGCTATATACGTAGTAATTGCAGGTGCCGGTTTAGGCTGGTTGAGTCAGGTGGTAGAAACCTCTCACATCCTTATCGTAGCATCATTTGTTATCGGTTGCGTATTCAGTGCATTAGCCGGATTCTTCGGTATGCGCATTGCAACTAAAGCAAACGTGCGTACAACACAAGCCGCACGTACTTCATTGTCCAAAGCGTTAAAAGTATCCTTCACCGGAGGAACCGTTATGGGTCTTGGTGTTGCAGGCTTAGCAGTATTGGGCTTAAGTATGTTGTTCATCATATTCTTCCAGTTGTTCATGGACGGAACATTAGGCAGCGCAGATACAGCGGTTGCTAAAATGACTCAGGTATTGGAAGTCCTCGCAGGTTTCTCTGTAGGTGCTGAAAGCATTGCATTGTTTGCACGTGTGGGCGGTGGTATTTACACCAAAGCTGCTGACGTTGGTGCCGACTTAGTAGGAAAAGTAGAAGCAGGAATTCCTGAAGATGATCCTCGTAACCCTGCTACAATTGCCGACAACGTGGGTGATAACGTAGGTGACGTTGCCGGTATGGGCGCTGACTTGTTCGGTTCTTATGTGGCAACTGTATTAGCTTCTATGGTACTGGGTAACTATGTTATTCGCGACGTTATTGAAGCAACAGGTTCATACGAATCTATTCCTTTCCACGGAATGGGTCCGATTTTCTTACCGTTATTAATTGCAGCTGTTGGTTTATTCGCCTCAATCGTTTCCAGCTATTTTGTTCGTGTGAGCGATTCGGCTAAAGCAGATACAAACACCGTACAGAACGCATTAAACTTAGGAAACTGGGCATCGATCATCCTTTCCGGTGTTGCAGCATTCTTCCTGATCAAAATGTGTTTGCCTGAAACCATGGCTATTAAAGTATTTGCCAACGGAGGAGAAACAGACGCTACTACAACCAGCATGAATGTATTTTGGGCAGTGGTGATCGGTATGTTCGTTGGTGCGGCAATTTCTTACATCACCGAGTTCTACACAGGTTTAGGCAAGAAGCCGGTTTTAGGCATCGTACAAAAGTCAGCGACCGGTGCTGCAACTAACATTATTGCAGGTCTGGGAACAGGTATGTTATCTACTGCATTGCCGGTAATTTTATTTGCCGGAGCTATTTGGGGCGCTTACGCGTTGGCAGGTTTCTACGGAGTTGGTATCGCAGCTTCTGCAATGATGGCAAACACCGCTATGCAATTGGCGATTGACGCTTTCGGTCCTATCGCGGATAACGCAGGTGGTGTAGCTGAAATGTCGGAATTACCTGCTGACGTTCGTGAAAAAACAGACATCCTCGATTCAGTTGGTAACACGACAGCAGCAGTTGGTAAAGGCTTTGCGATTGCATCAGCAGCATTAACGGCGCTAGCATTATTCGCAGCATATGTAACGTTTACCGGAATTAACGGTATCAACATCTTCGAAGCAAAAGTATTAGCAGCATTATTCATTGGAGGTATGATTCCGGTGGTATTCTCTGCATTAGCCATGAACTCTGTTGGTAAAGCCGCAATGGACATGGTAAATGAAGTGCGTCGTCAGTTCCGCACCATTCCGGGTATTATGGAAGGTACAGGCAAGCCGGAATACAGCAAGTGTGTAGAAATTTCGACTAAAGCTGCATTGCGTGAAATGTTGTTGCCGGGCATCATCACTATTGTTACACCGATCGTAGTTGGTTTTACAATGGGTGCCGAAGCATTAGGTGCGTATATGGCCGGTGTTACCGTAAGCGGTGTATTGTGGGCTATTTTCCAGAACAACGCAGGTGGTGCATGGGACAATGCTAAGAAGTCGTTTGAGAAGGGCGTTGAAATTGAAGTAAACGGCAAAAAAGAAATCTTCTACAAGAAGTCAGATCCGCACAAAGCAGCGGTTGTAGGCGACACTGTTGGTGATCCATTTAAAGATACGTCAGGACCTTCCATGAATATTTTAATTAAATTATCATGTCTGGTTGGTTTAACATTGGCACCCCTTTTGGGTTCACACGGTGAGAACAACCACCACGAAACACCTGCGGCAGCTACTGTAGCTGTTGACGCATCATTAACCGGCACTTGGGATTTCGGAGCGGCTGATACGTTAACATGGACGGGTAAAAAAGTAAGTGGCGATCACTTTGGAACAGTTCGCACTTTAAGTGGAACTTTAACAATCGATAGCATAGGTGCAGTAAGCGGATCATTCGAAATCGACATGAAGTCAATTGCTGTTTCTGACATCGAAGATTCCGCATCGAATGCCGATCTGGTTGGACACTTAAAGAACAGCGACTTTTTTGGAGTCGATTCTTTCCCAACCGCAACGATCAACATCAAGAAAATGACTCGTTTGAAAAACAACTATTTAGTTGAGGGTGATTTAACCATCAAAGGAATTACCAATCCTATTTCTTTCCCGGCCAAGATTAACACGGAAGGTAATACTATCGCTGTAACATCTGAATTGTTGTTCGACCGCACCTTGTGGAACATCACGTACAAGTCGAAGAACGTTGTAGGCGCAATGGCCGACAAGTTCATCTACGACAACATTGCGATCGCTATGAACATCAAGGGCGACAAGAAATAACCCGTTCCACACACAAACGAGGGTGAACTATTCGCTACACAAAGAAAGAAGAGTTGGGGTTGTGAACAAACTCCCCTGTTTTCTTTAACTTCAACTAACCAACAATTTATACTTGAAATCGAACACCTGACCTGCAAGAGAATTATCGAATTATTCTAACATGAAGGCAAACGGAACTACTGTAGAACAAATTTTGAAGAATGTACCTGCAGAACGTGCAGCGGCATTTCGTCAACTGCATGAAGTAATTACAAAAAATTTACCCAAAGGATTTGAGCCGGGCATGAGTTACGGTGGCTTAGGATATGTTGTTCCCCATTCCATTTATCCTGCAGGCTATCACTTCAAACCGTCGGAACCTCTGCCATTTGCAGGCATTGCTTCACAAAAAAATTCCATCAACTTTTATCACATGGGTATTTATGCTAATCCCGAATTGTTGGATTGGTTCGTGAATGAATATCCCAAATACTCCCAACAAAAATTGGACATGGGAAAAAGTTGCATTCGCTTTAAAAAACCGGAAGACATTCCCTTCGAACTGATCGGCAAGCTGATGAAAAAGATGAATGTTAAGCAATGGATTGAGACGTATGAAACGCTGTACAATCCGAAAACGAAAGCGGCGAAAAAGACGGGGAAGTAGCAATTTTAGTTCAATATACACTACCTACAACACATAACATCGTGTAATGAATTTAGTTTCATATTTCCAAACGATTGTTCCGCTGAGTCCGACAGCACAAGACGCGCTCGAAGCACTCATCACCACAAGCACGTATCGCAAAAATGACATCATTCAGGAAATTGGGAGCACTTGTCGCACCTTATATATGGTAAAATCAGGGTGTGCACGAATTTTTTATTGGAAAGACGGTAACGACATCACGGAACATTTTTCTTTTCCTAATGAACTAATAGTGCGAGCGGAAAGTTTGTTCACCGGAAAGCCCACATCTAAAGGCATTCAAGCAATTACAGACACAGAACTTTATGCTATCGATTCACTTGTTTTATTCCGGCTGTACGATCAACATCACGACATCGAACGTTTATTTCGCATACTATTCGAACAGGAATATGTAAACACGATTAAACGTATCGAAAGTTTACAATTTCATTCGGCGAAAGAACGGTATCTGGAATTATTGAAAAGCACTCAATACGTGCAACATATTCCGTTAAAATACATCGCTTCATATTTAGGCATAACGCAGGTCTCGCTCAGCCGTATCCGCGCCGACATTTCTTGATTATTTATCATTTGTAAAATGTTTTCGGATTCGCTCCGGCGAATTTTGTGTAGACATTTTACATCATGGCAAAGGCAACTCTCGAATTACAACTCGGACTTCGGGAAAATTGGAAACAGTTTTCCTTGTTGGTGATCGTTAACGCCTTTGTTGGTGGCATGGTCGGGATGGAACGCACAATTATTCCCGAACTTGCAGAACAAGAATTCGGTATAGCCTCCAAAACCGCGATTCTCAGTTTCATTACCGCGTTTGGAATTACGAAAGGGTTAGCCAACTACTACACGGGACGTTTAGCCAACCGATTCGGTCGCAGAAAACTTTTACTCTTCGGCTGGCTGGTTGCAATGCCGGTTCCCATCCTTTTAATACTTGCTCCTGATTGGACCTGGGTAATTGCAGCAAATATGCTCCTCGGAATTAGTCAGGGCTTTACCTGGAGCAGCACAGTGGTAATGAAAATGGATTTGGTAGGCGAAAAAGATCGTGGTTTCGCCATGGGACTCAATGAATTCGCCGGTTATCTCGCTGTTGGTGTTACGGCCTTTTTTACGGGTTACATTACACAAGTGTACGGCGTAACACCGTATCCTTTTTACATCGGAATTATTTTAGTTGTGTTGGCATTCCTAATTTCGCTGCTGTGGATTAAAGACACACAAACCTTTGTGCAACAGGAGAACAGCATCAGCAATGCACGCCGGTTGAATAATGTATTCCTCGAAACTACTTTCACCGACAAAACATTGAGCTCGGTAACACAAGCCGGATTGATTAACAACCTGAACGATGGTATGATCTGGGGATTACTTCCTGTCGTGCTGGCAACACTCCATTTCAACTTCGAACAGATTGGTATTGTAACTGCCATCTATCCGTCGGTGTGGGGAATAGCGCAATTGGTCACTGGAAAAATGGCCGATCATTTTTCAAAAAAAGCAATGCTGTTCTGGGGAATGTTGGCGCAAGGAATTGCCATTATAACACTACCATTTATACACAATTACGCAGTATTAATCGTCGTTTCCGCAATGCTAGGTTTGGGAACAGCGTTGGTATATCCGACATTTTTAGCAACTATTGCACAGGTAACTACTCCCGTTCAACGTGCCGAAAGTGTTGGAACATTCCGCTTATGGCGCGACTTAGGTTATGCTTTCGGGGCAATACTTTCAGGAATTATCGCCGATGCGTTTGGTGTACAATATGCAATTTATTTCATCGGTGCATTAACCATTGTATCTGCACTGATCATTCAGATTCGTATGCCGAGCGCGAAACGAAAAGCTACTGCATAACATTGTTATATTTATATCTTGCGTGAAACAAAGTAAGGATGAAAAAATTTCAATCCATGGACGGATACCACGCAGTTATGCCAACAGCAGAGACTATTTCCACCATTCCTTGGCGCTGTCTGAAAAAACATTTAGTATAAAATGGGGTTATAAAAACATTGTAAAGCGAAAAGGTAAACTACTACGGTTAAATTGAGTCTTGACTGAAAATTATTCCTCAATAAAATTGTTAATTGGGATGGTTAGATTCATTTCATGAATACATTTGTTCTGAACTAATGAACATCGAACTGAATAGCATTCGCACAATATTTTGAACCGGTATGAGCTCCTACAAAATTCAGTTAATCGAGACCGGAATAGCATTTCTGGTATTTCTAATACTTCGCTTTACAACCCAGTATTTTGTGCGAATCACAGTGGTGAAGTCGCTATTCAAAAACAACGAACGTAAAGACGTTACACGCCTTATCAATCTTATTCTCTTCGTCGTATTCGCAATTATTATTGTCGCCATCTGGAGCGTAAAACAGGATCACATTCTTGTTGTCGCCAGTTCTTTACTTACAGTTTTCGGCGTGGCCTTATTTGCGGAAATGTCCATTCTTTCAAACATCACAGCGTGTTTGATTTTGTTCTTTCTGCACCCGGTAAAAGTGGGCGATACAATTTGCGTATTGTATGAGGGAACGGAAGTGGAAGGAGAACTCATTGACATCACCTACTTTTTTCTTTTCATCAAAACTTCACATCGCGGAACACTCACTATACCTAACGCTGTTTTGCTTAAAACTTCCTTTTACATCATCAGCAAAGATGAAGTAAAACCAAAGTAACATGAATCGTTGTCTTGTTGCTTTAGGAGCGTTAATAGTTGTAGCGGTTAGGCTTTACGCACAATTGCCTGATCTTGGATCGTGGAATATCATCAATATCAAATACAACCACGATACAGTTTGGAGTGCTTTCGGTGAAGCACAATTGCGCTCTTTAAGATTTTACGACCATTTCCGTTATTACGAGTACAAGGGCGGTATCAATTACCGTTATAATAAACACCTGCAATTCACGTTAGCTGCAGGTTCGTATCAAACTTATCGTGAAGGCGGGAATTTTGTTACACCAAAAAACAACGACGAATTTCGTCTTTGGCCGCAAGTGCTGCTCAATCAAACGATCGGAAGAATTCGCATTGAACAACGTTATCGCGCAGAATTGCGTTTCACGTCCGCAGGATACCGCAATCGTTTTCGTTATCGCCTAGGTGCTTCGTATACCGTTTTGAAGCGCGACAATACACCAACTAAATTTCAGATTACCGCCAACAACGAAATCTTTTTGACGAATCGTGAACCCTACTTCGAACGTAACAGAAGTCAGGTTGCGCTAGCCTACAAAGCAGGACAACATACTACCGTTCAAATATGCTACCTGCACCAATTCGACTATCGCATCAACGATGAGACCGGGCGGGATTTTTTAGTGATAGGCTGGTACTTTGATATCGATCGCAATTCAATGAATTGACGTATGGTGTAGCAAGCGTGTTACATCTTTCCGCTAAAATTGCTGGCAACTGACTTATCGAAGTTAACACTGCTTTGGATTTTAACTTAATTTCGAACTACCCTAAATATCTCCCATGACCACCATCAGCATTTCAGCAAGCATAAATAAAGACATACGCACAGTCTGGAATTACTATACACAACCGGACCATATCACCGGCTGGAATTTTGCAAGTGACGATTGGTGTTGTCCTTGTGTAGAAAACAATCTAAGCGTAGGCGGCAAATACAACGCGCGAATGGAAGCGAAAGACGGTAGTTTCGGATTTGATTTTGAAACAACCTATGATGAGGTTATTCCTCATCAACTGATTCGTTACACCATGGCAGACGGTAGAAAAGCAACCATTCTGTTTTCTGAAAACGAAAATGTAACTACAATAACTATCGACTTCGAAGCAGAAAACATGAACTCCGAAGATCTGCAGCGTCAGGGATGGCAGGCAATTCTGAATAATTTCAAGACATACACCGAAACGCACTAATCTTAGCGGATAAATCATAAGCGATTAAAACCTTGCAGTACATATTGTTTTTATCTATAGTTTCTTATATATTATTGATTAGGTTTACTGATCGGGTAGTTGTAAAATTGTATCGTTCCTCAATAAAGCGTATCTTCATTGGAATAGGATTATTACACACAACCAAAATCGAACAGTATGAGTCAGGAAAAAACAGGTAAATGTCCGTTTCATCACGGAGCAAATGTTACGTCGAAAGAGACGGTAACCAATTGGTGGCCGAATACACTCAACTTGGATATTCTGCACCAACATGACCGCAAAACCAATCCGAATGCACCGGCATTTAATTACGCGGAAGAATTCAAAAAAATGGATTTTGAAGCACTTAAGAATGACCTCAAACAATTGATGACCACCAATCAGGATTGGTGGCCTGCAGATTGGGGACATTATGGAGGTTTAATGATTCGTATGGCCTGGCATGCAGCCGGAACTTATCGCGTTGCCGATGGTCGCGGTGGAAGCAATAACGGCAATCAACGTTTCGCTCCATTGAACAGTTGGCCCGATAACGCCAACTTAGATAAAGCACGTCGTTTGTTGTGGCCAATCAAGAAAAAATACGGCAACAAAATTTCATGGGCTGATCTTTTCATTCTCGCGGGTAATATGGCGTATGAATCAATGGGCTTCAAAACTTTCGGATTTGCGGGTGGTCGTGAAGACATCTGGCATCCGGAAAAAGACATTTACTGGGGCGCAGAAAAAAATTGGCTAGGAAAATCGCGTTACGAAAAATCCGGCGATTCGGAATCATTGGAAAATCCGCTTGCTGCCGTTCAAATGGGATTAATTTATGTAAACCCTGAAGGTGTTGATGGTAAGCCTGATCCGTTGCGCACCGCTCAAGACGTGCGTTCTACATTCAAACGCATGGCAATGAACGATGAAGAAACCGTTGCGTTAGCCGCCGGCGGACACACTGTTGGTAAAGCGCATGGTAATGGGGATGCATCGAAATTAGGCCCTGAACCGGAAGGTGAAGATGTGCATACACAAGGTTTCGGATGGATGAATCCTCAAGGCAAAGGAAACGCTGAACATACCGTTACCAGCGGCTTAGAAGGTGCATGGACAACAACTCCAAACAAATGGAATCATACTTATTTTCATTTGTTGCTCAACTACGATTGGGAATTGAAAAAAAGTCCTGCAGGTGCATGGCAGTGGGAACCAATCAATATCAAAGAAGAAGACAAACCGTCTGATGCTCACGTTCCAAATGTGCGTCGCAATCCGATTATGACGGATGCCGATATGGCCATGAAGATGGATCCGGAATACCGCAAAATTTCAGAACGTTTTCATAAGGACCCGAAATATTTTGAAGACGTTTTCGCACGCGCTTGGTTCAAATTAACACATCGTGATCTTGGACCAAAATCAAGGTATCTTGGACCTGATGCTCCAAAAGTAGATTTGATCTGGCAAGATCCGATTCCATCCGTAGACTACACGCTTTCTGAAAAAGAAATTGAAGAGTTGAAAAAGCAATTATTGAATTGCGGATTGACAACAACTGAATTAATCGTTACTGCTTGGGACAGTGCACGCACATTCCGCAGCTCGGATTTCAGAGGTGGTGCCAATGGAGCTCGCATTCGTTTAGCTCCGCAAAAAGATTGGGCAGGCAACGAACCGCAACAATTACAAAAAGTACTGAACAAGTTGCAGGAGCTACAGGCTGCATTATCGAAAAAAGTAAGTCTCGCTGACTTGATTGTGCTGGGCGGAACTGCTGCTGTTGAGCATGCAGCGCATCAAGCCGGAGTAAAAATCAGCATTCCATTTACTGCAGGACGTGGCGATGCTACCGCTGAATTGACAGACGTTGAATCGTTTGCAGTGTTAGAACCCATACACGATGGATTCCGCAACTGGTTAAAGAAAAGTTATTCGGTGCAACCCGAAGAATTGTTGCTGGATCGTGCTCAATTGATGGGACTTACCGCACCGGAAATAACTTGTCTCATTGGCGGTATGCGTGTACTTGGCACGAACCACGGCGGTTCTAAACATGGCGTGTTTACGGAGCGTGTGGGTGTATTGAGTAATGATTTCTTTGTGAACCTTACCGACATGAATTACACATGGAAACCGGCAGGCGAAAACCTGTATCACATCATCGATCGTAAATCAGGCGCTGCGAAATGGACAGCGACGCGTGTAGATCTGGTATTCGGGTCGAATTCAATTCTTCGTGCATACTGCGAATTTTATGCCCAAGACGACAACCGCGAAAAATTCGTACACGATTTTGTGAACGCATGGGTAAAAGTGATGAATGCAGATCGTTTCGACTTAAAATAAAATAGTTGCACGTATTCAACGGCTTCAGTTCTGAGCGCGTTTGTAATTAGTTAATTTTACAACACCTAATTACCGACAATAGCGCTCGCTGAAGCCGTTTCTATTTACTGCAATACGTATGAATTACTCCGATACATTAGCGCGTCATCTCAACGAATTATTTCAATATAACGCACATTGCAATCAACAAGTAATTGAGTTAATTAAAGCAAATAAAAACACCTGTCCGGAAAAGGCAGTTTTACTTTTAAGCCACACACTTAATGCACATCACATCTGGAATGCTCGAATCAATGGCATTTCCACCAAATTTGGTGTTTGGGAAATTCATCCGACTGAACAATTGCAGCAAATTAACGAAGAGAATAAAGCAGTGACGGAAACAATTTTATCGAAGTCACAATTAACCTCTCTAGTCACCTATCAAAACATGAAAGGTGAAACATTCACGAATACGATCGTCGACATTTTATTTCATATCATCAATCATAGCACGTACCATCGCGGACAAATTCAAAGTGAATTGAAAATTTCAGGTGTCGCACCGGCAAGCCTCGATTACATTTTTTACAAACGAAAGGCACTTTAAGAAAATGTTCCCTCGCCTGCCCTACCTGCTGTTGATACTTTCTGTTATACTGAGCACTTTCATGCACGCTCCGCATTTCCCGAAAGATCTTGTAAGCATTCACGTGTGGCGACAAACACAAACACAAAGCACCATTGATAATTTTTACGAAGAAGACATGAACATCTTTAATCCCCGTAAAAACGATCGCGGAGACGGAGACGGAATTTTTCGAATGGAATTTCCCTTAATGCAATGGATGATTGCGGTGCTGTATAAAATCTTCGGTTCACACTTAATCATTACACGACTCTTTCTTTTGTTCATCGGAATTGTCGCAGTTATCGGCATGTATCAGTTGTTGCTCGCGCTCTTTACGCATCCGTTGTCCGCAGCTGCAGGAGCATGGGCATTCAGTTTTTCTCCGGCATTCTTTTATTACACCATCAATCCTTTACCTGATGTATTCGCATTATGTTGCGGCACCTGGGGACTCGCCTTATTCTTCCGTTACGTTCAAAATGATAAAGCTATTTCGCTACTCCTTTCCGGATTTTTTATTGCAATCAGCGCATTGTGTAAACTTCCGTTCATCCTGCTGTATGCAGTTCCCGCAACTTATTTCCTCCAACAATTTATTCGAACAAAATTCAGCGCACAACACTTTCTGATTTGGATCGCAACATTCGCTTGGGTGGCATTACCTGCAGCATGGTATATCACTGTAATTCCAACCTGGCACGGCAATGTTATTGTTAAAGGTATGCTCGACAATCAGGATTCGATTCAACAATTACTGCATTACATCAATCATAATCTCATTTCCACGCTTCCCGAATTGTTGGTAGGTTACGGCGCAATGCTGTTCTTTCTTGCGGGATTTATTTTCGCATTTCGAAATAAAGTCCAACGTCGTAAATTGTTTTGGCCAATCATGAGTTGGTTGGTGCTGTTCATCGCGTATTATTTATTTGAAGCTAACGCCATAGGCACTGTTCATGATTATTACCTTTTTCCTATTCTTCCATTACTGTTCATCGTAGTTACGTATGGTATTATTCAAATTTTCAACTCCAAGAATGCCATATCACGCATCCTAATTCCCTTGTTACTAGTGATCATTCCGATAACTTGTTTTTTACGGATGCAAAGCCGCTGGAATTTGCAGAATCCGGGATTCAACAAAGATTTACTGGTGTATAAAAATGAATTACAGCAACTGGTTCCCGATGACGCATTGGTTGTTGCAGGAAACGACGAATCGCATTTTATTTGGTTCTATTATCTTGATAAAAAAGGTTGGGCTTTTTATCCGGAACCGGATACGACCCAAATACGCGATATGATTAATAAAGGCGCTCAATTCCTGTACACCGATTCCGAAAAAATTAAAACACAACAGGAATTTCAACCATTCCTAGAGCAAGAATTGGGAAGATTTGGAAGCATAACCGTATTCGCCTTATCACAAAGATGACCAAGGAATTCGTACTTTTGTCATCGCCGAATTCGACCTGATTTGAAGTCGTTAAATACGGAAATCAAGTTTATACTATGCACGAAAGATATACCAACCGCGAACGATATTTTCAGGAACAGAGTTTCACAACAGAACGTTTTGTAATTCCATTCATTCGCGAAGTAGCTCCGGTTACTCCCGAATCGAAAGTTTTGGAAATCGGAAGTGGCGAAGGTGGTAACCTGAAACCTTTTGTGGATATGGGTTGTATGGTTTACGGTATCGACTTATCGACTAGTAAAATCACAAATGGAATTAAGTTTTTCGAAAATCATCCGAACAACAAAAACATCAAGCTCATCGCAGAAGATATTTATAAAAGCGATTTATCAAGTCTTCCGAAGTTCGACATCATCATGCTTCGGGATACATTAGAACACATCTACGATCAGGATAAATTTCTTGAACACCTGAAAAGTTTCATGGCGCCGGGGGGTAAAGTTTTCTTAGGATTTCCACCGTGGTACATGCCATTCGGAGGTCACCAACAAATTTGTGAAAGCAAGTTCCTGCGCAAATTGCCATACTTCCACTTATTGCCGCGTTTCATGTACAAAGGCATACTTAAAATGTTTGGCGAAAGCGACGCGAAAATCACCAACCTCATGGAAGTGTGGGACACGCGCATTTCTATCAATCGTTTCAGACGCATTATCAATAAACGCAACTTCACTATCGAAAAGGAAACATTTTACATGATCAATCCGAATTACGAAGTGAAGTTCAATTTGAAAACACGCGCATTACCTAAAATCCTCAACATCCCGATTCTGCGCGATTTCATAACGACAACATATTACTGCGTGATCTCGTTGAAATAATCTGCTCTGCAGCAATTATCCAACGTTTCGCATAAATCCGAGTACACGCTCCGGCGTATCTAGTTCCGTATTCTCGCCGTAATTAAACACATCCGTTAGTACCATCGGTTTCGGTTGTTTCAATGCTATCCCGTGTTCTTTGGCTAACGCTTCAACTTTTGGTTGCTCGAGTTCATTAAACTCATAACGCGCGATCAAACGACCTTTGCGCAATAAAGCCTTATCCAATGTTGCTAATGGTGTATTAAACGTACACACAAATTGCATCTTAAAACAATCCGCAAGTAATCCATCGGTCATATTCAGCAGGTTAGATATAGCGTGATTTCCTCCTGCATTCCTATCCATAACTACCTCTTCAGCATCCTCAATAATTGTTATCGAATTTTCATATCCTTTCATTAGGGAAGTAAAATTCGGAGTACCCAATCGTTGCACCATATCAGGCGAAAGAAAGATCACGCGCTTCTGTACTAATCCGGCGAGATAACGGAGATAAGTAGTTTTTCCCGTCCCCGGTTTTCCGTGCAATAACACCAAACCCTTATCATCAGGCGTATTCAGACGCGCAAGAATACGTTCGTGCCAGGGCGCAAAATCATCATTGTAATGCTTATGTATTTCAACCGATGGTTCTTTAATTCGGTATGGACTTAGTTCTAACGTACCAAAAGCTCCTTCTTGCAATAAATTAATTGTGGCTCCTGCTTCTTCATCCACTTTGTATTGCTCCAACCACACGAGCAATTCATCAATTACTGCATGATCCGCTTTATAATGATACAGAACCTGTATTCCTTTCACATCATCATATCCGGAATTGTAATACACCGCGATATAAGGCGCAATTTCGACATAAGTCGAATTGATTGTACGTCGCCCGAAACGTACATCTATTGATGAAGAATACACGGTAAAAAATTGATCCGCAGGATATTTTAACAACAACTCGCGAATGGCTTTCTGATTCTTGATTTCACAGATATGATACTTCGATGCAGTGACATTCCACCGGGAACCGTAGAAGTAGAAAGGCTGCAAGTAACGAGCCTTCTTGTACATTTTTAATACTGTAGACTGGTCGTGGGATGGATGGAATGTGGCGTTTTTCATGGCAGTAGAAATTAGGGTTTTGCGATTGTCGGTATAATGAACACCGAACCGAAAAGTGACGCAGAAAACGAAGATTTTCGAATCATACACACTTCACGAAGTAAAAACATCCTTCCGCGAATACAAGATCTGTTAACAATAATAAAATTGCTGATTAATAGGGTGCTACAAATTTTTAACACCGTTGCATTTTCCACGCGCACAACAGTCTTGAAATTCGGTTTCCTGAAAATCAATTCCTGAAAATGCAGACAATAAAAAAGAGCAACTTTCGTTGCTCTATCTTTTAAAATAAACCGTTGATTTC
>JAJTEY010000048.1 GCA_021299855.1 Bacteroidota bacterium
TTAAGAAAGTATGATGATGCTATAGCTTCATACGATAAAGCGATCGGCTTGTCGCCGGACAGCGGGCGTTATTATGCAAAGCGTGGTCAGGCCTATTATGCCAAAGGTGATAAGACTAAAGCGTTGGAAGATTTTACCAAGGCAACAGAGGTTTCTCCGAATCAAGGCGAAGGATTTTATCAATTAGGTATGTACTATTTCAACCTGGATGAGTTTGATAAAGCTTTCGATTACTTCACCAAGTGTTTGGCTGTCGATAAACTGAATTACAATGCTTACATCTACCGTGCACAGTGCTGCGAACGCGAACAGAAATTCACATCCGCAATTTACGATTACGGTCAGGCAATTTCTATTCGTCCGAATGATCCTGAAGCGTATTATCGTCGTGCGTTGTTAAATCGCGATATGAAGAACATGACGGATGCGTGTAAAGATTTCCGCAAAGCAGCATCCATGGAACATCCTGATGCAGCGGGTTATCTTGAAGAGTGTAAGTAATCATCAACGTAATCATTTTAATCGGTGAGACTATATAGTTTCACCGATTTTTATTTTTGTCCATATGACTCCGAGGAAAAAAGATTTAATTGAACCGGAACGCGCATTTTTATCCGGACCACGTTCGCGATGGAAAGAATTTCGATTCACCATCAGTGTAATGAGTGAATTCATTAAAGGTTTTCGAAAGTTGCACTTTGTGGGGCCTTGCGTTACTGTTTTCGGTAGTGCACGTTTCAAGGAAGATCATTCGTATTATCAATTAGCTCGAGAAGTAGGAGCAGGGTTGGCGAAATTGGGTTTTACTACAATGACGGGCGGTGGGCCCGGAGTAATGGAAGGAGCCAATCGTGGAGCGAAAGAAGCCGGAGGACGATCGATTGGCTGTAATATTATTTTACCGCACGAACAACATCCCAATCCTTATCTGGACAAATGGGTGAACATGGAATACTTCTTTGTGCGAAAAGTTTTGTTAACCAAATACTCGTACGCGTTTGTTGTTTTACCGGGAGGTTTTGGGACGTTGGATGAATTATTTGAAGCGATCACGCTGATTCAAACTAAAAAAGTAAAGCAGTTTCCTGTCGTTTTAATGTGTAAGGATTTTCACCAACAACTGATGGATTACATACACTTCATGCAGGAACGCGGCACCATTTCACCAAAAGATTTAGACTTGATTTATTACACCGACAGTGCAGAAGATGCGATGAAATATTTGCAAACTAATTCTGTGGAACGATTTGGTTTGCGGAAGACGTATCGACCTATACCGTTGTTTGGGGAGTAAAATTGTAAAACGGTACGCGGTAGTTAAAATTGAATAGTAATCGTAAGTCGGACAGGACTACTGTTTTTATTGGTTGCAGAAATTTGCCACGGTATTGAATACACCACGCGCAAAGCTTCATTCGCTAATCCTATTTCTTTGGGATTACTACATCTCCAAACTTCAGCTTCCGGCACCATTCCATTTTCGTCAATAGTGAAATTTATTTCAACGACTGCTGTATTGCGAAATACTAAATCGGCGACCGGGTAATTAAGTTCTTGTTTAATCCAGCTTTTGAGAGCAGTGTCGCCTCCGGGAAAATAGTCAGCCGGAAGCAGCGGTTGCATGTCTATATTGACTTGTGGTTCGGGGTTCTTAGGAGTTCTGTTTCCTTCGATAGCGATATGCGGGCCTTCCACAATTTGAGCTGATTCGCCATCGATCATTTCAACCGTAGGAAGCACAAGGTCATCTAATTTTGTAAATCGAACATCAGTCTTGTTGTAACGAACAACCAAATCCGCGTATTCGGGATCTTTATTGGAAACAGGCTTTCCGGTGTAATCCCATACCTCCGGCCATGTGTTTACAACGCCTTCATTCGCGGTATAGCGAAGAAGCAGGACACCTTTGTCATTTCGAAACTCACAATGTCCATGCGCTAATCCATCACGATAGTTAATAACACTTTTGGGTTTACCATTCGGGTGGAATTCTTTCCATTTGCCGTCAGGAGCTCCGGCTTTGTATTGTCCGGAACTCAATACTAAGCCGCTTGAATCTTTTTCTATAATTTGAACGATACCAATCTGCACGTTTAATTCTTCCGTTAGGATGATATTCAAATAAGGAATCAGGCTCGTCAGCGTTATTAAAATCTTTCGATCCTTTCCAGTAACCACGGGAGACTACTTTGCCGGTAGTAGGATCGTACACCGTTGAGATACCGGTACGAATACCTGAAGCATAAAATATTTCTTCAACTAAAGAAGCGTTGTGATAAGTTCTATAGGCACCATCAAGTTTGCCTTTTTTGTACTGACATTCCAATACAACACGACCATCTTCTTTAATAACAACCAGTCCTTCCAAGGTATCGTTTACAAAGTATCCTTCAGCAATTTGAATATTGCCGTCACGGCTTTTACTTTCCATGACGTAACCGTTTTTATGGTTATCGCGATAATTTGTAATACCGGCCGGTATTGTGTCATCGCGGTGTGGAGAATAGTTTACCCAAGTACCATGTTTTATGTCATTACGGTAACGTTCTACAGAAAGTAATTTTCCGGAACTATTGAAGTTTCTTACTTCCACAACTTTATTATCCTTGTAGTTTTCGTGCTTATAGAACTGATAGCTTCCATTACGGAAGAACCGCGCACTGTCCGGAATTCCTTGATTTAAAAAGTAATGTGCTAAAATTTTTCCATCGCTTGTGTAGTAACGTTGCGTACCGTGAGGCACCCCGTCCAGGAAGTTTTCATCCGCAACAATAGTGTTTTTGATGTATTTTTTATGGCTGCCGTTTTTCTTACCCTGTAGATAATTGGTTGTTTTGGATTTGTAACCATCCCTTGCATAATACGTCCAGAGCCCTTCTTTATTACCGTTAACTTGCAAACCTTCATAATGAATCTGTTTGCTTTTCGGGTAATACACAACAACCTTTTTCTTCTTTTTTATGGCAATTTGATTCGCAGTTACAGCAGAATTTCCGAACGCTAAAATTAGCAGTACTAAAGTCGTTAATCTGAGCGTGTTCATATTTGGTGCGTTGCGATTGAATAAAATCGCGAACCGTACTACTTAAAAATTATTTCGCTGAATTTCTTTTTGCCATCAAGGAAGTAAGCTTTAACAATACTTCCATTATAGACACCTTGCTCCGCATAACGGGTAGTCATTTGTTTTACTTCTTTACGTTTGCGCAATGTAGCCGGCAGCATTTTATAGAAGCTCATGTGCGCGTGAAACACAGCAACAAAGTGTTTACCATCACCGCCCAGCAGGAACTTCCACGCCGCAATGCCGTCAAGCCCCATTCGTAAAAACAGTTTTATCACAAACCATTGCGGAGCATGATTTTTAGTAAGTAGTAAAAGATTGTTACGAAAATTGAGATATGTTTTAAACGGACTTTGTTTATTCAACGTTCCGCCACCAACATGATACACCACCGATTCGTGGCAATACATAATTTTCTTCCCGGAATTACCCAGTCTCCAACACAAATCAATTTCTTCCATATGAGCGAAAAAGTCAGCATCAAATCCTTTAACACGTTGCCATTCCGAACTTCGAATGAACAAACACGCTCCTGTAGCCCAAAATACTTCACGAGTATCATCATACTGACCTAAATCTTTTTCATAGGTATCAAATATTCGTCCGCGGCAAAACGGGAATCCCCATTTATCTATAAATCCTCCTGCAGCACCGGCATATTCAAATTCATCACGTCGATGATAAGCGCGTATTTTGGGTTGCGCGGCAGCAATTTGATCATCAACTTCCATTGCTTCGATCACCGGTTCTATCCAATGTGCTGTTACTTCAACATCAGAATTCAGTAGGACCAAAAATCTTGCATTGACATGAACCAAAGCTTCGTTATAGCCTGCCGCAAAACCGCCATTATGTTTGTTGCGAATGATTTGAACTGTCGGGAATTCTGATGTCAGCACATCAATAGACTGATCTGTGCTCGCATTATCGGCAACAACGATCTGCGTTCCTGCCGGACTACATTGCAGTACAGTCGGCAAGAATTTTCGTAATAATTCTACTCCGTTATAGTTAAGAATTACAACCGCAATATCTGATGCTGACGTTTTCACGAATAAGTTCCGATTAACACGGATATGATACTAGTGAGGATTAATGAAGATGTCGTTAGAATGCCCGCCGTATTGAGGGTCGGTTCGGTTTTTATCCAAATCGCGGTATTGTGAATCACGCTTTACCAAACGCGTTTGCCAGCGGTCATCGCGCACTTCTCCACGAGCATCGGAATGCAGCAGGACAAAATTGTTTGTGACTAAATCAAAGTTGGCAAACACAAATCGTTTATTACTTTGGGTGGTATTGTTCGGCTGATTGGACGTCCCGGGATTAGTGGTATTTCCCCGAATAGTGTAATACTGCCAGATTTCGTAAGGATAGGAGGATGGCTCGTTATACATCAGTACACGCTGATCAGGTGGGCCATATTGTAAATACACTCGACCACGTTCCGTCATATAACCTCTCATGATTTGTGTGCCGAATTCCTTATTTACTTTATCAACTTCGGCTTTATATTTCAACCATGCTGATTCAGGATCTACATCATTTCGGGAGAGCCAGAAGTTATAGAAGTACTGTTGCATTAATGCGATGTCGTCACCTTTAATTCTATTTTCTGCGAATTCTTTTTCCATTTCGCTACTAATAGGACGCAAACAACGAATAACATCAATAAGCGTATCCTTATTCGTGATTTTTGCCGCGAAGGTGGTGCTGACGTCCATTGCTGCGATGTCTTCCAGATTAAACGCCACACCCGGGTTGTAACGTTCGATGGTAGTTTTGCGCATGGACAATAAACGATTCGTTGCACTCCGCGCTTCAACTACTACATTGAATGTGCCTCCCGGCAATTTCTCAATGTTAAAGTTGTGCAATACAGGATTTACAGCTTGCGGGCTCATTTTAATGAACGTATTGAAATCATTGAGCTTGCGACCGGTTTGTGCATTTTCGATGTAACAAAACACCACAAATTTTTCGTCTGACTTCAATACTTTGTTGGTGTTGTACAATTCCGCGTATAGCGTCAATTTATTCAGATTTTCAGGATAGAAAGACGATACGTAAGGAATCAAATCGTAACCGCTTTTCGTCAGTAATCCGGGAGTCGAAGCAGGTAGATAATTTTCCACCAATTGAATGCCTGAAATTGAAATGGAGTCTTTATCAATATCAACGATGAGTGATTTCCAATTGGTAATGGTATGAGCAGGTACACGATTTAAATCAGTCAGCGTAACCTGAAGTTTATATATTCCTACGGGCAACTGAAAGCGTTGCAGGTCAATGAAATTTGGAGCCTTGGAGCTATCTGTTGTTTCCGGACTTGCCAGAATGTATTTGCGAATTACTTTGATAGAATCATTCTCTGTGACAGTCATTAAAACTTCAACAGACGCCTGATAGGATCCGTTTTTATTTTTTTTATACTCCACCGAATTGCCGATAATCGACATGTACGTTTCTACAAACGTTTTGTGATCAGGAGTAGAAAATGCGGACCAAGTAAGATTTGCCGTAACCTCTTTGGCGTTGGAGAATGCCGGAGCCGACAGCAAAATCACAATAAAAAAAAGACGCTTCATGATGCCTTCGTATAAAATGTAAACATGCGGGGATGCTACTCTTGTAAAGGTACAAAAGAAAGGTCTTACTTCGCTAACGCGGCTTTGTAAGTGGTTAAGCAACGGTCTCTGGCAAATGCATGATCCACTATCGGTTGCGGGTAATTTGCGGTTCCGTATTCAGGTACCCATTTTTTAACATAAACGGCTTGTGGATCGAATTTGCGGAATTGTTCACTCGGATTAAAAATCCGGAAGTATGGAGCAGCATCTGTTCCGGAGCCTGCAGCCCATTGCCAGCCGCCGTTATTAGAAGAAAGTTCGAAGTCGTTCAATTTAGCAGCGAAATACGCTTCGCCCCAGCGCCAATCAATCAAAAGGTGTTTGGTTAAAAAACTGGCCACCACCATACGCACCCGATTATGCATGAATCCCGTTACATTTAACTCACGCATTCCCGCATCAACCAACGGATAACCGGTTTTCCCTTCACACCATTTTTTGAATTCCTCTTCATTATTTCTCCATGCAATTCTATCGTATTCCGGTTTAAATGCCTGATTGGCCACATGTGGGAAATGCCACAAAATTTGCATGTAGAACTCACGCCAGATTAATTCATTAGTCCATGTTTCGGAAAGTGGCGCGGCGCGACGAAATAATTCTCGAATGCTTACAGTGCCAAATCGAAGATGAATGCTCAGTTTACTGGTCGCATTTCGGGCAGGGAAGTCCCGTAATTCAGCATAGTTTTTCAATAAAGCATCGTTCAATACGAACGCTGTTGCAGTCTCCGAATTTTTAGGAAAGCCAAGCGAATCGTGGTTTACATGAAACCGCGCATTCGTTTGCAGGAGATTGTTCGCATATTTTTCAACGGGATAAGGACGCAGGTAAAATTCATTCACCGTTTTACGCCATTTGTTTTTGTATGGAGTGAAGACGGTATAAGGTTTACCATCATCCTTTACAATTTCGTTCTTTTCAAAAATAACCTGATCCTTGCACGTGTAAAATGGAATGTTTCGGTCGGTTAACATTGTTCCGATTCGCTTATCGCGCAGACGGGCGTATGGTTCATAATCGTGGTTCGTATATACAGTTTGTACCTGATAAGATTTTAAAAGCTGTTTCCAAGCTTCCTCCACATCAGCGTGTATCACTTCAAGCACTCCTCCTCGTTTTTCGAATTCCTTTCGCAAGTGCTGAATTGCGTCGTAAATAAAATCTACACGACGATCCGGAAGATTCCTATTGAGTTTATCTAGAATGGCCTCATCAAAAATAAAGAAGCCCACAACCGGTTTTCCCGACTTCAGAGCATGATATAAACCCGCATTGTCGTTAAAACGAAGGTCGCGTCGAAACCAAAAAACTGAAACTGGGTTTGTGTTCATCGTAAACGGTTAGTTCTGTTCACCAGGGCCGAGTTTCTGTTGAAGTGCATTTGCCACGTGTTGTCGAATATGCGCGGCAGGTAGCGTTTATACAGGAGTGTACGTTGCGATGATTTGCTTTCATCTTCCCCGTCTTTAGGAATTCCGGTGAATTCGTAGTAAATGATTTTGGGATGTTCCGCCATGAACATCTTCACAATTTCAGCAATCGTACTCATCACCCGGAAAACCTCCCCACGATTCGTCACTACGTATTCTTCACCTTCAAACTCGTCATTGATCACACCAAAAACAATCGTAGCATGCAAAATGTTGTCTTGACGACGACCAAAACGAACTTCGTAGTTCAACCCGCTTTCGGTGGTGAAGAAATATACACCTGCTGATGGAATGGCAGGTGCGATGATTTTGTATAAGGGCAGCTGGCCCGACATAGGGATTAGGTTATTTCCCAAATGTAGGAGTTTAGTAGTATTTAATACTGCGAACTATCTTTACAGTTATGAGAAACCTGCTGTTGATTTTTTCGTTGCTGTTGATGAGCTTTATGGCTGTTAAACCGGTTGAAAAAGTGAAGATCGATTCATTGATCAAGCGCGTTTATGGGTTCAATGACACAACTTATGTCGTGAATTTCTGGGCAACTTGGTGTGCACCATGTGTGAAAGAACTACCGGTATTTGATACAATAGACAGCAAGTTTGTGGGAAAGCCGTTGAAAGTGTTGCTGGTTTCACTTGATTTTCCCAAGGATTTAAATGGTAAACTGCCTCAGTTCATCGATAAGAAATCCATTAGACACGAAGTATTATTTCTCGACGAACTTTACGAAAACGAATGGATTTCCAAGGTCGATAGTACATGGCAAGGGAACATTCCCGCAACATGGATTGTTAGTAGGAGTAAAGGCTTCCAACGTTTTTTACCCCGTGAAGTAAGGGTTCCGGAACTTGATAGTTTGCTTAAAATTAGTTTCAAATAGTGTAGAATCGATTAGGATTATTGTTTGTCGATATTAAATTTGTAAATACACTAATTAAATATGAAAAAGACGTTACAAGTAATAGGTTTAATGATCGGGTTGGTAGTGATTTGGGTAACTGCTCTGCCTTTACAGGATGCGCATTCCAACACAAGTGGATCTAATTCCGGAAAAACAGGTTCGCCAGGAGATGGACAAAACTGTACGCAGTGCCACGCCGGAACACCAACAACACAAACCGGTTTGATCACAGTGAACACTCCAAGTAATGGATATGTTCCGGGGGTGACCTATCAGGTGACAGCGACGGTTACCTTCCAGGGAAGAACGAAATTCGGATTTCAGGTTTCTCCGCAAAACACAACAGGACAGCAATTGGGAACTTTAACTGCTACCAACACAACTGAAACTCAAACGCAGGTTAACGGTAAATACATTACTCACAAAACAGCCGGAACCTCAGGTCCTAACGGTACTAAAACCTGGACGTTTGATTGGACTGCACCCGCACCAGCTTCGGGTCCTGTTACGCTCTATGGAGCGTTTAACTGTACGAATAGTATGTCTAATTCGGCCGGCGATGTTGTTTACTTGTCAGAAATTACTGTCCAAGAAGATTTATCGTTGTTAGTTACAGAAGACAATCTTATTCCCGGATTAACCGTGTTCCCGGTACCTGCAAATGATTTTGTTGAGTTTCGTGCCCCAAATGCTGTGAGTGATTTCTATTCCGTGGATGTCTATGATATCTCCGGATCTATGGTACAAACCTCTGCAACACAAACATTGCAAGGATATCGTTTAAATATTTCGGAATTACCGTCAGGTATTTATTTCGTAAAAGTGTACACGCCGGAAGGTTTCACGGTTCGGCGAATATTGAAATCGTAACAACTGATAACCGTCATGTTTTAAAAGGGAGTAGATCATTTCTACTCCCTTTTTCATTATTCAATTTTGTCTTGTAATCATTAACTAATCTAAACCCGCTATGAGCACAAAATCAATTTCAGCATTACACGCAGAGCACACTGAGTTTTTAAACAAGTTGAATTTCTATAAGGACGAGATTGCGTTAATGCGCAACCGAATAGAGGAAGTAGCCGGCAAGAACAGTAATAAAGAAGTGTTAGCGCAGATTGAACACTTTCAGAATCAACTGATCATTCAGCGTAATAATATCGATGAATTAGCGCACGCAGTAAAAGATCACGATTCCTATTTGGAAAATCGTGTGAAGGAGAATCCTGTGAGCAGCGACGTTCGTCAGGTAAATGACCATCCTTTAATGCGTGAAAATGTATTACAATTCGAGAAAGTATTCAACGAATTGCGTCACGAACTAAATAGTTTTTTAAGTAAAACGATGTAATTAGGGAGTATATCGTTTCATTGTGGACGGATGAGTATTGTACTCATCCGTTTTTATTTGCGTTCCATCACCAACAACACATACCGTTTGTTAGCAGCAAATATTTTTGGATCAACCGTGTCGATATTTTTTTGAATTTTTTCTTCCAGGATCGGAATCGCTTCTTCAACGGCATAATAAATGCCGGGAGCTTTCACCTTCAATTTTTCCAAACCGAAATTTTTAGCCGGAATAAAAATATTAGCTCCCCAATGGTGAACGTATGCAATTGTTGGCAGAATGTTGGGGGTGATGTCGATTTCTACAGTGATCTTGAAACCATATTTATTCAGCGCTGAAACAAATGTTTCCCAATTGTGTCCACTTTTTTCGCCTTGAGTACCGATTCTGAAGTAGTCGCAGGCTACCCACTTTCCGCCTTGTACCAGAATTTTATCGATTAGCGGAAGAGCAATATCCGGTTGTAAGTACTGTAACGATTCCGATGTAATAACCGTTCCGAAGTGGCCGTTATATTGCGAACCATCCAATTCCTCGAATTTACTTTGGATAAGCGTATTGGGATATTTATTCCGAATATGATACGCTTGATTTTTATCAGGTGTTAATCCGATTGCTGTCCATCCTTTTTTATTCATCATTCCCATCAAACCGCCCATGCCACAGCCGATATCGAGAATAGGTCGATTGGTATCAGTTACCAGTTCCAGAAGTTTTTCCGCATACCGATCCTGTGCTTTGTAGATCATATTGAGCGTAATGTCCAAGGGATGTACTGCCGGATCATCAAAATATCCGTAATGCAGATAGTCGCCGGGCAATATTTGATGGTATAACTTCAGTTGAGCATCATCATAAACCCGTTGCACTTTTTTACGATTGCGTTGTAATCGAATAACACGTGCTAAATGAATGGGATTGATAAACCTCTTGAGTATAAGCGGTAATATTTTCTTTTTGGATTTGCTCACAGTTATTATCGTTTTGAAGTGATCATCGCGTCCTAAGTTAGCATAATCGGATGGATTGTATCTTTACCACTTATTCTGTTTTTGTGAATCGAAGTGTAAAGACATCACTGTTACTTTTTATCGGCGCGTTGTTGCTGTTTGTTCCTTTTATTGGGACAGCACATTTGTTCGACTGGGATGAAATCAACTTTGCGGAATGTGCACGGGAAATGGTGGTAACCGGCGATTATTCTACGGTTCGAATTAACTACGAACCATTCTGGGAAAAACCTCCGCTATTCATATGGATGCAGGCATTGGCCATGAAAGCATTCGGAGCTGGCGATTTTGCCGCACGTTTACCTAACGCTATATGTGGCGCATTTACGGTACTTTTTTTATATCATGTTGGTCGCAAAGTATATGATCACCGTTTCGCGCTGATTTGGGTATTGGCATATGTAGGATCATTATTACCACATTTTTATTTCCGTTCGGGTATCATCGATCCGTGGTTCAATCTATTCATTTTTGCCGGAGTTTGGTTTTTCGCTGTTTTTGTCCACAATAATCAACCGTACCATTCCAAACTTCCACTGCGTAAAGAGTTGTTTTTATCGGGCATTGCTTTGGGGCTGGCAATTCTGACGAAAGGTCCTGCGGCCATGGTGGTGTTCGGATTGGTGTTTCTAGTTTTTGTTGTGAAACAAAAGGGCAAACCGTTCATGTCGATTAAACAATTTGTCGTTATCGCATTAACGGTAATTGCTACCGGAAGTATTTGGTTCATTATTGAAATATTGAGAGGACGTTCTAACGTAATAGTAGAGTTTTTCGTTTATCAGGTTCGATTATTTACAACAGAGGATGCCGGACACGGCGGGCCATTTTACTATCACTTATTGGTGTTGCTAATTGGCTGCTTCCCGATTTTCGCTTTTGCCTTGCGTGGATTTATTGGTGGTAAAAGCACCGGGATGCTGACTCCGTGGGAGGCGCACGTCGGATGGTGGATGAAAGCTTTGTTTCTTGCGGTGTTGATTTTGTTCTCGTATGTAGAAACAAAAATTATTCATTATTCCTCGTTGACTTATTTCCCGTTAACGTTTATCGGAGCGCGCACGATTTATCGTATTCATAACGGTGAATTGACCTGGAAGCGTTGGATGACATGGATGGTGGCTGTAACAGGCGGCGTTTGGATAATTGGTTTTACTGTTGTTCCTCAAATAGATCGCTTCAAGAAACATATACTGGACGCCGGTTTAGTTAAAGATCGTTTTGCTGCAGGAAACCTTGAAGCCACTGCAAATTGGAATGGTTGGGAATGCTTACCGGGATTAGTTTTATTTGCAGGGCTTGTATGGATGTTGTGGAAGTTGAAAAAGAATATACACACGCAAGCAGCCTATATTATACTTGGTAGCACGCTGGTGGCAACCAGTTTAGCATCGGGATTGTTAGCTCCACGTGTGGAAGAATATTCGCAAGGATCCGCTGTTCGTTTTTATGAATCATTACAAGATAAAAATGTGTTTGTTGAAACATTAGGATTTAAAAGTTACGCGCAATATTATTATTCACGTGTCCAACCCGGACTTGCTGAAGTTCCTGCGTTTGTGGAATGGAAGAATCAAAATTCAAAGTCATACGCTGACCCCAAGCGCACGTTAACGGAAATCAATATTTCTATGCAGCGAGACTGGATGCTACGAGGGAATATTGATCGTCCGATGTATTTTGTTTGTAAGAATACGTTTGAATCGGAAGTGGCTAAATATTATCCGCATTTGCGAAAACTGAAAGAGGAGAATGGGTTTGTGTTTTGGGAGCGGTTGCCGGGTGATTAGGGCACGTTCTTATTTGTCTTTTTGATGTCGTTCGGGTCTTTCAATATCAAGCGCAACGACGAATTCTTGGTAACATACGCCCATGCCCAGTTAATGAAAATGATTAATTTCTTTTTCACACTTAGGATGAGCATCAGGTGCAGAAACATCCAGATTAACCAAGCGAAATAGCCTTTCAAATGAATCTTACCGATATCGACTACTGCTTTATTCGTGCCAATAGTTGCCATCGATCCCAGATCCTTGTATTCGTATTCAGCGAGTGATTTATTTCTTTCCAGCGCCTTTAAATTTTTTGCTAAAAGTTTCGCCTGATTGATAGCTACGTTGGCTACTTGTGGATGACCGTTCGGATATAACGGTGTTTCCATTCTGCAAACATCACCAAGTGCATAGATGTTATTACAGCCTGCAACAAGGTTATAGCGGTTGACATTTAAGCGTCGTGACTTATGCAAAGCAACTTCGGGCAATCCGTTTATGGTATTTGCAATTACACCTGCAGCCCAAATAACAGTCTTCGTTAGAATTACTTCTCCGGAAGCAAGGGTAAGCGAATTCCCGTCATAATCTTTAACCAATGTCTCATTCTTAACATTAACACCAAGTTCGATGAGATATTTCTTCGACCAGTTGCTCGAACTTTCACTCATGTTACTTAACGGTAATTGGCTGTTATCAATGAGGTAAACATTGAAACGTGAGAAGTCAATACCAGGATAATCGTTAGGAAGAATGTTGGTTTTCATTTCAGCGAAAGACCCGGCAAGTTCAACACCTGTAGGACCTCCACCAACAATACATAAATTCATCAGGGCCGCGCGTTCATGATCAGTTGCGGTAACAATATTTTCGAAAACATTTAAAATGTGATTGCGGATTTCAATCGCTTCATAGGTTGATTTCAGCGTAAACGCGTGCTGAGCCAGATTCGCATTACCAAAGAAGTTAGTAGTACATCCGATAGCGATAACCAAATAGTCATAGGTAAATTCACCAATTGAAGTATCGATACTGTTTTTGTCAGGATGTATGATTTGAACTTCGGCGAGCCGAACCTGTAAATTTTTTTTCTTACGGAAAATAAATCGAATAGGGAAGGAGATACTCGATGGTTCTATTTGCGAAGTAGCAACCTGATAAAATAACG
>JAJTEY010000049.1 GCA_021299855.1 Bacteroidota bacterium
GGCGGCTTGACCATTGCCTATTACGCTTTCAAACGTTCATTGCAGGGTAAAAAGGATGTTAAGAAAATTGATGGATTTACTCCGGAACAGCGTTTCTTCATTTCCTGGGCTCAGGGCTGGAGAAATAATATGCGCGCCGGTGCATTAATTAACATGGTGAAGACCAATCCACACGCACCTGCTAAATTCCGTGTAATCGGACCATTATCAAATATGAAGGAATTCTACGAAGCATTTGGCGTGAAGGAATCGGACAAAATGTACCGTAAACCGGAAGAACGCGTAGAAATATGGTAACATAAAATAGAATCATCCCTAAAGCCGACTACTTCTTGTATGTCGGCTTTTTTATATTCCAAGCAATACGAAAAATCCGTTCATGACCTGCCAATATGCGTATCTTTGCCGCCGTATTTTAATTTTTATCAATGGATAGACGTTCTCTCGTTGGATTAGCCATCATTGCATTACTGGTTACTTTGTTCATGACCTACAACTCGAAAGTCGGTGATCAGGAACGCCTGGAAAAACTGAAACAAGATTCCATTTTTGCAGCAACTGAAGCTCAAAAAAAACCGGTAGTAACACCTGTTACTCCTACAAAAGATACGGCAAAGGTTATCGTTCAGTTAGACTCCACGGTAAACTCCGATTCGCTGAAAGAAGTAGCTCGTCGCGCGGCTTACGGACCATTTTATTATGCAGCGGAAACACCGACGCAAGAAGTCGTGTTGGAAAATGAACTGATAAAAGTAAAATTGAGTTCACGCGGTGGAAAGCCGGTAGAAGTTGAATTGAAGAATCTCAAGCGCAGCAATGAACAACGATTAGTACTCTTTAATGCCGATTCTGCAATTTTCGGTTTAGAGTTTTTTGACAGCAAACGCATTCGCTTTTCTACTGACACATTAATTTTTGAAACAGTAGGCACATCAGCTGCCGCTAAAGGTTCAGAAAGCAAATCGGTTACTTTCCGTCTATACGCAAATCAGGAAAAGACCAAGTTCATTGAATACGTGTACACGCTGAAGGGCAATGATTATATGGTGGATGTAAAAATGAACTTCACCAATATGGAAGGTGAGTTTGCGGCAGATCAGCGGCAGTTGGACTTAGTATGGGCACAGAACATGCCTTCGCAGGAAAAGAGTTTGCAAAACCAGCGACAAGTAGCTACAGTATTCTATCGTTTTAATGGCGAAGATGACGTAGAATACCTCAGCGAAACAGAAGATGAGAAGAAAACGTTGCCCGGCGAATTGAAATGGGTTTCTTTTAAGCAACAATACTTCTCTACCACCCTAATTGCAGATAATAAATTTGGGAATGGCGCTGAATCCGAAATTCGCACTCCGGGAGATTCTTCATTCGTAAAAAAAGCGGGTGCATTGTTGACCATTCCATTGACGCAAAAAAGTAACGAGACGTTTGGAATGAAGTTTTACTTCGGAACCAACAAATACGATCAACTGAAGAGTTATGATTTGCTATTGGAACGTCAATTGAATTTGGGCGGTAGCATGTTAGGATGGTTAAACCGCGCGTTCTTCGTTCCTGTGTTTACATGGTTAGGTGGTATGTTCAGCAACTATGGAATCATTATTCTGTTGCTTACCATCATCGTAAAATTGTTATTGTTTCCGATCGCGTACAAGTCATTCTTGTCTTCTGCAAAAATGCGTGTATTGAAACCGGACATAGAGGTCATCAACGAAAAGCACAAGAACGATGACCCGATGACAAAGCAGCAAGCTACTATGGCACTGTATAAAAAGGCGGGCGTTAATCCGATGGCAGGTTGTATTCCGTTGTTGTTACAACTTCCTATTCTTTTTGCATTACTCCGCCTCTTCCCTGCTATGTTCGAATTGCGTCAGGAAGGATTCTGGTGGTGTACGGATTTATCAACGTACGATTCCGTACTCGACTTTGGTTTTAATATTCCATGGTATGGTGACCACATCAGTTTATGGGCTTTGTTAATGACCATCTCAACCTTGATGTACACCTGGATGAACCAGCAAATGATGGACACGGGAACGGCCCAACTTCCGGGCATGAAATGGTTAATGTACCTGATGCCGGTGTTATTCTTGGGATTCTTGAATAACTACTCTGCAGGTTTAAGTTATTACTACTTCTTGTCCAATATCATCACTTTCGGTCAGATGTTCGCGATGCGTCGATTCGTTGACGAAGGAGCGATCCGTGCAAAAATCGAAGAGCACAAAAAGAAGCCGGTAAAAACGTCCGGATTCATGCAACGTCTGGAACAGGCTCAGCGTAAGCGTTTGGAAGATGTGAAGAAACAACAAGGCGGCAAAAAGAAATAAGCCACAGCCCTCTAAATAAAAAACCTGTTCACCATTGGCG
Source organism: Bacteroidota bacterium (assembly GCA_021299855.1). Taxonomy (GTDB): domain Bacteria; phylum Bacteroidota; class Bacteroidia; order Palsa-965; family Palsa-965. The sequence continues at coordinate 2,374 of JAJTEY010000049.1, forward strand.
AACAGGTTTTTTTTATAATTTGATAAAACGCTTTTACAAATATTTACCGTATTGTAAATATTTCGTAACATAATCTTCTACACCTTCTTCCAATGAAGTAAAAGGCTGTACATATCCGGAATTACGGAGTTTATTCATGTCAGCTTCGGTGAAATATTGATACTTGTCGCGTATATCTTCAGGTGTATCAATAAACGAAATATGTTCTTCCTTACCCATTGCCTTAAATGTAGCACGAACCAAATCCAGGAATGTTCTGGCCTTGCCCGTTCCTAAGTTATAAATACCGGAAGTAGGATTTTTAGTGATTAAGAAGAAGATGACGTCCGTTAAATCCTTCACATAGATAAAGTCACGTAACTGTTCTCCATCTTTAAAATCAGGATTATGTGAACGAAACAATTTCATTGCACCGGTAGCAGTAATCTGTCGGTGCGCATGAAATATTACAGAAGCCATCCGGCCTTTATGATATTCGTTAGGCCCATATACATTAAAAAACTTCAGACCATACCAATGCGGTGGGGTTTGGTTTTGCTGTAATGCCCAAATATCAAATTCATTTTTCGAATCGCCGTAAGGATTCAGCGGTTTGAGTTCCGGAATAACCGCATGATCATCTATATAACCTCTCTCACCCAAACCATATGTTGCAGCCGATGATGCATAAACCAATGGCACGTTGTACTCCACGCAGAAATTCCAAATCATCTTGGAATAACTCACATTCAGTTTTTCAAAAATGCTACGATCAAATTCCGTAGTGTCTGTGCGTGCTCCAATATGAATAACCCACTTAACGCCTTTCCCATTTTCACGGAACCAATTTTCCAGATCATCACGATGTACACGGTGCTGAATGCGTTTACCTTCCATATTGTGCAACTTCGCAGGAGTCTCAAATTCGTCAACTGCAATGACGTCTTCGATTCCGCTCTCATTCAAGCGAGAGATCATACATGAGCCGATAAATCCGGCAGCTCCGGTAACGATTATCATACGTGAGTTTATTCTGATTTCTTTTTCAATCCATGAGGAACTCCAAACAAACGAGAAGTTACTAGTGGAGCAACAAAAACCAATACAGTGGTGAGCGAAACATAAAGATCCGCCTCTTCACTGTCTAGGAAGTGGGTAATTGATGATCCCGGATAAAAATGCGTCCATACGGAAATGCTCAATTTCACGCCGAGAATCAAAATCACCACGAAAGCGGCTGTTTCAAGAAACGGGAATTTTTCCATCAGCTTCACAAACGATTGCGCCACAAAACGCATTGCCAGAATACCGATGAATACACCCGCGCATATCAACCATAAATTATCCGTAAACGCCACTGCAGCAAAAACGTTATCAATAGAAAACGCCAAATCCATGACCTCGACCAAAATGACCGTTGACCAGAATTTACCGAATAAACCCAACGTGTTACGATACAACCACGATTCCTTCTTATTTAGCGTATCGTCGGATTTTTTCGGCGTAGCCTTTGTCCGGAAATAATTCACACCTAAGTACAACAAGTAAAAACCTCCAAGAGGTTTTAGCCACCAAATCGTGGTTAACCAAGCAGCAAGGGCCAGACTAATTCCACGAAAAACATATGCACCGATAATACCGTATTTCAATGCTTTTTTCCGTTGGTCTTCCGGAAGATCCATAACCATCGTAGCCAATACCGCGGCATTATCCACGGACAATAAACTCTCGATCAGAATCAGATTCAGAATTATCAGCAATCCTGCAGTTGGATCGGGACCTAAAATGGTGTGTATAATATCCATCGCAGCGAAGATACGCAGGTTAATCCAAGAATAGTGAGGTCGTTATCGGCTTTAACACTCCCGATTGTTGTGCAGTATCAAACAAAATCCGAATTGCTCTTTTACCGCTTTCGCCCAAACTCACAGAATGTTGATTTACGTATAACTGAATGTGTTGTTTCATCACAAACTCCTCCATTTCTTGTGCATGAGCTCGCACATAAGGCATGGACGCCTCCGGATGAGCGAAAGCATATTCAACACTTTCTCGAATTAAACGACTGATTTTAAGTTGCAGTTCAACAGGTAAATCGCGTCGAATGGCAATTCCTCCTAGAGGAATTGGAGCATGATAAGTCGTCTCCCACCAATCACCGAGATCAATGATTTTTACCAAACCTTTACGTTCATGTGTAAATCTGTTTTCATGAATGATGAGTCCCGCGTCANNCCATGGGCTTTCCTGCAAAGGCTTCTTTGTTCAGCGCTTCAACGTCGGCCAACTGTACATCAAACTCCAATCCTTGTGTATCAATTCTATGATGAATCAATGCATCAAAAATGAAACAATCGTTTGGACAAGGTGAATACGCCAGTGTTATGATTTGTTGTTCAGCCATTGCAATACCACTTCGTTAAGAGATTTAATAGCTTCATTCAACTTCCAGTTTTCACGATTTCTGAGTTCCACGTAATTCGATATGGAACGAATCGCAACGAAAGCTACATTCAGCGATTTGCACACATAAAACACCGCAGCACCTTCCATTGTTTCAATAGCTGCTTGAGATGATTTCTTCAACTGTTCAATCGATGCATCATTACCGTGAACTCGATTAACGGTAATTCCTGACACTTGCTCAAGATTGAATTCTTTCGCAACACCCGTATCATTCCACAATTGTCCTTCAAGAAACAAGTTGTCATCATTAGATGCTATATTCATCTTGTGCCAGGGAATAAATTGTTCTCCGTCTTCTACACCTAATTCATAAAAAGAGTCGGTAGCAACTACCACTGCTTGTGTTAACGCAAGTTCACGATTTATTGCACCCGCAATTCCTAAGTTAACTACAAGATCATATTTGTTCCGGGTCAGAATTTTTGTCAGCGAAAATGTTGTTGCCACCATACCAACCCCGGTTACCACAAAATGGACCGAGTTTGACCCAATACTTGCCTCCCAAAAATCAACACGAGTTTCAATTGCCCCCGTTGCAGTCAACAGTGGCTCAATTTCAAATTTAGTGGCAGCAACAATTAAAATATCCATAGGTGAATACTTTGCAAAGGTAAGGACTACTCCTCCAATTCATCGTATATTTGCAGGATATGATGTACATAACACGCAGGGAACGATTTACGGCTGCACACCGATTGTATCGTCCGGAATGGTCGGATGAAAAAAACACCGAAGTTTTCGGAGGATGTGCTAACCCGAATTGGCACGGACACAACTACGAAATTTTCGTAACGGTGAAAGGTGAGGTGAATGAAGAATTGGGATATGTGATGAACCTGAAAGATCTCAGTAAAATCTTAAAGGAACATGTTATAAGCAAAATGGATCATCGCAATTTAAACTTAGATGTGGATTTTCTTAAAGATGTAATGACTTCTACGGAAAATGTAGCCATCAAAATTTGGGAACAAATTGAAGGTCCTATTGCCGAACTAGGAATTCAATTGCACTGCGTTAAAATTGCAGAAACAGAAAATAATTATGTAGAATACTACGGTAAACAATAAATCGTAGCCACCTGCGACTAATGACTTATGGAAGAAGAATTCGGATACCAAAAGATTGATAAGTACAACAAAACCGTGATTGACAGCATGGCGGCGAAGTATAAGATCATTCTGGAAGAGTTGGGAGAAAATCCTAATCGCGAGGGGTTGGAAAAAACACCCGAACGTGTAGCTAAAGCTATGCAGTTCTTAACACACGGCTACGACTTGAGCCCTGCAGATATTTTAAAGTCGGCCATGTTCAAGGAAGATTACAAGCAGATGGTGATCGTTAAGGACATTGAAGTGTACTCTATGTGCGAACACCATTTGTTGCCGTTTTTCGGTAAAGCGCACGTGGCATACATTCCTAATGGATATATTGTAGGATTGAGTAAAGTTCCGCGTATTGTGGATGCATTTGCGCGTCGCCTGCAAGTACAGGAACGATTAACAACTGAAATTCGTGATTGTATTCAGGAAACATTGAATCCATTGGGAGTTGCAGTTGTAATGGAAGCGCAACATTTGTGCATGCAAATGCGCGGAATTCAAAAACAAAATTCGGTTACTACTACTTCTGCTTTTACCGGCGAATTTCTCAATGAAACCACGCGTTCAGAATTTATCAGCTTGATCGGATCGAAACTTCATTAATTGTTATAACATGAGCAACATTCAGAATTCATTCAACTTTAACAACAGCAATACCTTCGGAACATCTTCCGAAACTGCCGTAAAAACATTTATGATACAGGTTTTTGCCTGGATGAGTGGCGCCTTAATGATTACTGCATTAACGTCGTATTTATTCGGCAATATTTCGTCCTTGCTGAGTGTGTTGTACAGAATTGACGGTGATGCTATCATCGGAATGACTCCTATCGGTTGGGCAGTTGTGTTCGCGCCACTGGCATTAGTGATGGTAATGTCCTTCGCATTTAACAAGTTATCTTTTCCGGCATTAGTTGGTGTATTCATGCTGTATTCAGCAGTTAACGGAATGAGTTTAAGCACCATTTTTCTGCGTTACGAGATGTCACTTATTGGCGTTGCGTTCGCAATTACCGCAGGCATGTTTGGTGTAATGGCTGTAATGGGATTTGTAACAAAAGCCGACCTCAGTAAATTCGGTTCTATTTTATTTATGGGTCTGATCGGTATCGTTATCGCATCGTTAGTAAATATGTTCGTTGGCAGCAGCACCTTGGATTACATAATTTCATTCGTTGGCGTTGCCGTGTTTACCGGCTTAACCGCATACGACGTGCAAACGTTAAAAAATATTGCAACCGGAAATGAATACGGAGAAGCCACTATGAGTAAGCTGGCCGTGATGGGTGCACTGCGTTTATATTTAGACTTCATCAACTTGTTCCTGATGATCTTGCGACTTTTAGGTCGTCGCGATTAATACGAAAGGTCCGGTTTTGCGGGACTTTTTTTCAAAACAACCCAAACATGTATGCTAAAAATTCTCATCGTTGAAGACGAAGTAAAAACAGCAGAATCCATCAGTCAGGCGTTATCTGAAGAAGGATATGAAACAGCTACGGCTTACGATGGAACGACAGCATTGAACGCTTTGCTCAACCAAACATTCGATTTGCTGATTACCGACATCATCTTACCCGGCATCAGCGGCATTGAATTATGTAGGGAAGTGCGAAAGATCAACGACACGATGCCCATTCTTATGCTTACCGCTCTTGGAAGCATTGATGATAAAGTAGCTGGACTGGATGCAGGTGCGGACGATTATTTACCGAAGCCTTTCGAGTTAAAAGAATTGTTTGCACGCGTGAAAGCACTCCTGAGAAGAAATCATCATCACGCATCCCCAATACTTACTATCGCGGACCTGACGCTTAATCTAGACACCAAAACGGCCAGCCGCGGCGGGAAAGAAATTTCTTTAACGGCGAAAGAATTCGCGTTGCTGGAATTTATGATTCGTAATCAGGGACGGGTTTTGTCGAAAGATTTGATCGCAAGTAAAGTTTGGGGAATTGATTTTGAATCCGGCACAAACGTAGTTGAAGTGTATGTAAATTATTTACGTAAAAAAATTGACAAGGACTTTCCAACGAAGCTGTTGCATACACAATTTGGATTAGGATACATCTTGAAAGAAAGCTGATGCAAATTCGCACACGACTTACTTTACAATTCACCGGAATAGTCGCCTTAATTTCTTTGCTGGCTCACCTTTCCATTTATTTTTTCGCTTTCCAGTATCGTAAAAATCAATTTACCGAACGATTGGCAGATAAGGCTATCACTACTGCCGAGTTATTGCTGAAGGTTGATCAGATTACACCGGAATTACTCAATATTTACAACCAATACAATAAAGACATTCTGCATAAAGAATGTATTGCAGTTTTTAATTTCCGCAACGAGGAAGTGTATTCCAGCAATAAGTTTATTCACTTCAATCCTGACTGGACGTTGCTCAATGAAGTACGGGCATACAAAGAAATAAGCTGGCAGGAAGGTGAATTCGAAATTGTAGGGGTGGTGTATACCACAAAAACGAATCGCTTTGTTGTATTAGCGGGTGGTATAGATATTTGGGGCAATCAGAACTTGCTTTACATTCGAAATATACTTTTCACGAGTTATATTATTATCCTTTTAGTAGTAATGATTGCGGGTTGGATTTTCTCCGGTCGCGCATTAAAACCGATCAAAGCCATCATTTCGGAAGTCAATACAATTTCTGCAACCAACTTAAGTACGCGTTTGGATGAAGGTAATCGGAAAGACGAGTTAGCCCGTTTGTCGTCAACATTCAACGGAATGCTGGATCGTTTGGAAAACGCTTTTCGCTTACAGAAAAGTTTTGTGGCGAATGCATCGCACGAACTAAAAAATCCGTTAACCATCATTCGTTCACAAATCGAATTGTCATTGCTACGTGAGCGCAGTCCAGAAGAATACCGCAAAACATTACAATCCGTATTGGAGGACATGAAAAATCTGGCTTCTATTTCCGATCGCTTAATGCAACTGACACAATTGAGCGCAGATGATTTACGTATTCAATTTGAACCTGTTCGTTTAGATGATTTGATATGGGAACTTACAACAGAATGCAGCGAAAAATATCCGGAAGCAGTCGTCAAGTTTACACCCGAGTTGCCGGAAGATGCAGATACGTTGATAGTACAGGGAGATAAACATTTACTACACCTGGCTTTTTTAAATCTCATCGAAAACGGATTAAAGTTTTCTAATCCTCCTGCAGTGGAATTAACACTGAAAGTAACGGCATCCGGAATTGTGATTCAAATTATGGATACAGGTATCGGCATACAGAAAGACGATTTGAAAAATATCTTTCAGCCATTTTATCGCGGCAACAATACTTCCAGTGTATTAGGACATGGTATCGGCCTTTCCATTGTTCAGCGTATTGTAACCTTACACGGCATGAAAATCGATGTAAACAGTGCACCCGGAAAGGGAACTACGTTTACCGTTTCTATCTCGAGATCTTAAAAAATAAAGAGGCGTGGCTGAAACAACCACGCCCCTTTATCGGAGTAACCAATCTCCATTAGTTTGAATCAATAAAAGCAACCAACCTAACTAATGACAGCCTCAAAATTACTTTAAGCATCTTAGAAAGTCCTTAAATGCAACATTTTCTAAGAAACTTCTAAGGAATGAACGCGCTGTATTTTTCGCTGTTCCACTTTTGAGCATTGCTTATATTCGCACCACCAAAACAAGAAATCGATGAAAAAAGCATACATCTTTCCGGGCCAGGGCTCGCAGTTTAGCGGCATGGGCAAAGAACTATACGAGTCTAACGCTATCGCGAAAGAACTCATGGAGCAAGCCAACTCCATCCTGGGATTTCGCCTTACTGATATAATGTTTAGCGGAACCGATGAAGAATTGAAGCAAACCAAAGTTACTCAACCCGCTATTTTTCTTCACTCCGTGGCTTTAGCTGCAACATTGGGCGATTCTTTTCAACCCGATATGGTTGCTGGACACTCGTTGGGTGAATTTTCCGCACTTGTCGCGAATAAAACATTACGTTTTGAAGATGCTGTACAACTCGTTTACAAACGTGCCATGGCGATGCAAAAAGCTTGTGAGGCGCAACCTTCAACTATGGCTGCAGTTCTTGGAATGGATGATAGCAAAGTGGAAGAAATCTGTGCACAGGTAACTGATGAGGTAGTTGTTGCAGCAAATTATAACTGTCCGGGACAATTGGTAATTTCCGGAAGTATTGAAGGAATCAATAAAGCCGTCGAGTTATTAAAGGCTGCGGGCGCTAAGCGTGCGCTGGTTTTACCTGTAGGTGGCGCATTTCACTCACCTTTAATGGAACCTGCCCGCGCAGAATTGGCTGACGCAATAAACGCGACTCAGTTCTCTACTCCTATTTGTCCGGTGTACCAAAACGTAAACGCAAAAGCAGTAGTGAGTTCTGAAGAAATTAAAGCCAACCTGATAGCACAGTTAACTGCCCCTGTGCGTTGGACACAAACAGTGCAAAATATGACGGCTGACGGAGCAACGAACTTCATTGAAGTTGGCCCCGGCAAGGTGTTACAAGGACTCGTGAAAAAAATCAGTCCGCAAGTGGAAGCCGCCAGCACTTAAACTTATTCACACCGCATTGCGAAAAACACCATTTAATCCAATATAAATGGTGTTTTCGCGTTTTATACCTTAGTATAAAACTATATTACATGAGACTTCTATTCACCTGTATAATTTGTTGTGCAACTTTCAATACTGCATTTGCTCAATTTTTCAAAGGTTGGGGAATCATGGCCGGTATTACTCCGGCACGTCAGCAATGGAAAGGGCCACTCGCTGAACCGGGTAAACACAAGTTTCTCATTCGATACAACGCTGAAGTATTCGGAGAATTCGGAGATCATCCGACGTTCAGATGGGTTACGGAATTACAATACAACGGTAAAGGCGATCGTTTCAAAACTGAAGCAGGTACAACCAAATTCAAAAACGATTATTTCGCATGGAATAATTACCTCATGATTCGTAAAGAACTCTTCGCAGTTATTCCGTACGTGAAAGTTGGACCGCGATTAGAATATGTGTGGAGAACGGCTCAAAACTTCAACACGCTACATATCGCGGGGTCCGCAGCCGCAGGCGTAGAATTTGTAGCCTACGGACCTGTTAAGTTTTTAACGGAAATGCACTGGGTTCCCGATATCACGCGTTCAACCAACAACGATGTGCTTAAGATCCGTCAAAACGCATGGGAACTTCGTTTCGGGATAAAGTTCGCCTTTAAAGGAGGAAGTGAAGCATGCCCTCCGGTTTACAAATAATATTCCTTTCCGGACTTCGTAAATTAGCTGTATGAGGAGATTTGCGTGTCTGTGGGTGATCATGCTGTTGGCTGTTCAATTATTCGGACAGCGTTACACATTGCGTATTGTTGAGAATACTGCTGCACCTAATGGCATCATTGGTACAACATCCAAATCACAACAATTTAAGTCGGCAGTAGCGAGAACTAAATTCGTCAACGAGTTACTAATTGATCTCCGCAAACAAGGCTACGCCGCTGCAAGAATAGACAGCACCCAAAACGATTCGATTCAACAAACAACTTACATCTCTCCCGGACTTCCCTATCAATGGGCTCAAATTCGCAAGGGAAACGTTGATGAAAACATTTTAAACGAAACGGGATTTCGTGAACGCAACTGGAATGATAAACCCTTGCGCATGGAAGATGCCGTTCGTCAACAGGAAAAAATTCTGGTGTGGTGCGAAAATCATGGATTTCCATTTGCTACCATTCAATTGGATAGTGTTCAAGAAGTATCTACTGGAAATATTGCAGCCGCACTCGTGTTGCACAAAAATCGAAGAGTACTATTTGATAGTATTGAAATAAAAGGCAATGCGAAAATTTCCAAAAACTTTATTCAAAACTATATTCAGTTGCGTCCCGGAGATATATACAACGAGAGCGTCGTACGTCAAATCTCTAAACGATTGCGTAAATTAAATTTCCTGAAAGAATCGAAACCTTTCGAAATCATATTTACTGAGAAGTACACGAAACTCACTTTGTACCTCGATAAAAAGCCTGCGGGACAATTTGATGGAATTGTAGGTATGTTGCCCGATGCCGTAACCGGAAAAATTCTTTTCACGGGTGATGCTAATCTCCGACTGTATAACAGTATCGGGAAAGGCGAACATTTTGCACTTAACTGGAGAAGATTGCGCGAACAAACTCAAGATCTGAAAGTCCGAGTGACCTATCCGTATTTGTTGCGAACTCCGCTGGGAATAGATTATGGCATTAAACTCTATCGCAGGGACACTACGTTTATTGATGTCAATCAATCGTTTGGTTTGCAATATTTATTCAGCGGAAACAATAGTGTAAAGGCTTTCGTAAATCGACGTAGTGCGACACTTCTTTCCGCAGCTTCTTTTGCTAATGCTACTACACTGCCACCATTTGCCGACATAAGAACAACATCTTACGGTTTAGGCTGGAACCTGATGAATTTTGATTATCGTTTCAATCCACGTTCAGGCGGTCAACTGAACATTATGGCAGATGCGGGAAACAGAATTATTGAACGCAATGCGCGCTTAAATCCCATTGTTTATGAAAATGTAGCGTTACGTTCCATTCAATACAGCAGCGAATTGTTGATGGAATACTTTATTCCGTTGTTCAAACGTTCTGCTCTGCGTGCAGGATTTCAGGGCGCTTGGCTTTATAACAACACGATGCTTTTCCGAAACGAATTGTTCCGCATTGGTGGACTTAAATCCATTAGAGGGTTTGACGAAGAATCCATTTTTGCTTCGGTGTATACCATAGGAACTATCGAATTCCGATTATTGCTGGAAGAAAATTCGACGCTCTTTCTTTTCAGTGACCTTGCCTGGTATGAGAATACTATGAAAGATGAATACGTAACAGATACGCCGTATAGTTTCGGCGCCGGAATTAACTTTCAGGTTAAAGGCGGCATCTTCAATTTAACTTATGCTTTGGGAAATCAATTCAATCAAGGTATACAACTGCGTTCCGGTAAAATCCATGTTGGTTTTATCGGATTGTTTTAAAATTCTTTAACGATTGACATTGATTGCATCGTTACTTCAGTCGTAATACTTGCGAACTTTGCAACATCAATGCAATTTGTATGGCCACTATCATTCAGCATCCAGTACTCATTCAACCGCTTTCATATACGAAATACCGCCAACATGTTGCCGAACTGGCAGCCGAAGGAATAGTAACCGGTCAACAGCAAAGCGATTCCTTACTGAATTATACGAAACTCAACATCAAACGTATGGATCGTTGGGACAAAACTATTGTACTTCAGGACGAAGTAACAGCTGCAATCGAGAAGCAACAGCAAACTACACTATGGGTTGTATTGTCACAAGGTTGGTGCGGCGATTGTGCACAAATTGTACCTGCATTCGGCAAAATTGCTGTAACAAGTAACGGTAAAATCAATTTGCAAATTATCAACTCCGAAGATAATCCGGAATGGATGGATCGCTACTCGGTAAACGGAATTCGTTCTGTGCCCAAACTGATAGTCATTAATCCTGCTAACGGGGAAACATTGGCTGTGTGGGGCGCACGGCCACAAGGCGCGCAGGATATTCTAAAAAAATGGAAGAATACACCTGACATGACGCGCGATCAATTCGAACTGGAATTGCACACCTGGTACGCAAAAGACAAAACACATCAAATCCAACAGGAATTAGCTGCACTTCCAATCTGGATATAGACCTATGCTAAGCGCACTATTCTGATTAACTTTACCGCATGCGAATGTTGGTGAACAAGTACTCTATTATCCTGCTGGTAGTGGTGTCCGTTGTGGCATCGCGATGTCGGCGACAAACACCGACCATTACCCGTCAAAATTTCGCGCCGTACTACGCAACGGATAAGAAACCTTTGCAACCTTCTTATGTGGTGTATAATGTGAGCGACAGTGTTTCCCGCTTGTATTTCAGTGTGCAGTCAAATGATTTGTTGTACGCCCGAAACGAACAGGAAAATAATTACTTCGCGCGTATTCTCCTCAACTACGTGGTCCATCCGCTCAATGCCAAGAAATTTGTAGCCGACAGCGGACATGTGGTAATGAGCGATGTCAACGATCCGGGAGTGAACAAAATTCTCGCAGGTGCTATTGATTTTGATCTAACAACTACTGGTAAATACTTCCTCGAGTTGACATTCAGGGATCTGAACAAAATGACCATCAGTCATAATATTTTATATGTCGACAACTCTTCAGTTGACGCAAAAAATAATTTTCTGATTACGCCTGCAGGTTCTGAAACACCATTCTTCAGAAATTATCTGGACTCCGGAGAATTAATTGCCGTGCGTCATCGTCAGTCGAAAGTGCAAGTATTGTATTTTCATTATTACAAAAATGAATTTGGTCCTGCGCCTCCGCCTTATGCAGCATTAGGGCCGTTGCCATTCCCCACTCCGGATAGTGTGTGGGCATTGCATCCTTCACAGGCTGAAGCCATATCACTTGATCGTCCCGGTTATTACATCATCAGCACTTCTAAAGATTCGCGCAATGGAATAACATTGTGCCGTTTTCATCCCGATTATCCACAGGTTACGGAAGTGAATCAATTGATTTATCCGTTGCGATACTTAACCACCAAACAAGAGTATCAGGAAATGTTGACTGCATCCAATAAGAAAAAAGCGGTGGATGATTTCTGGTTAGGAAAAGGTGGAAGTGAAATGCGTGCACGTGAACTCATCAGACATTTTTATTTCCGCGTAGAAGCAGCGAATCGGTTATTTAGTTCGCATAAAGAAGGATGGAAAACAGATCTTGGAATGATTTACCTGATATTCGGTCCACCTTCTAGCGTATATCGAAATGCAGACAGTGAAACATGGTTTTATGGAACCGAAGGAACAGGCAATTCATTATCATTTATTTTCCGAAGAAATAGTGACGGCATCACCGATGCTGAATTTGTATTAGACCGCAGCATGAATTACAAAGTCGCCTGGATACAAGCTGTGGACATGTGGCGACAAGGACAAGTATATACCGCACGATAGTGAGAAGACATTACGATTCAAAACCGCAACCGAACCACGACTTGATTTATGGCTTTCATGCCGTAACGGAAGCCATTACATCAGGAAGAACAATCGACAAACTGTTTATTCAGGAAGGATTGAAAGGTGAACACTTTTCAGAGATTCGTCGCCTGACTAAAGAACACGGTTGTTTTTATCAAATGGTTCCGCTATCAAAAATTGAACGACTAGCACCGGGTAAAAACCATCAGGGTGTTGCTGCATTCCTGTCGCCTGTTACATTTAACAGAATCGAAGAAGTATTACCTGCAATATTTGAAAAAGGAGAAACGCCACTGATTTTAATTCTTGATCAGATTACGGATGTTAGAAATTTTGGCGCCATTGCACGTAGTGCTTCTTGTGCCGGAGTTCATGCAATTGTTATTCCTAGTCGCGGGGCCGCAGCAGTTAATGAAGATGCTGTTAAAACTTCCGCAGGAGCCTTGCACTCCATGATTATTTGTAAAGAACATAACCTGAAAGATACCATTGATTATCTCAAATCATCAGGATTACGAATTGCAGGTTGCACAGAAAAAGGTAGTGATGTTTATTATGAAACCAATTTAAACGGACCACTTGCAGTAATTATGGGATCAGAAGAAGATGGCATCTCGCATGAATATTTGAAACGTTGTGATGT
>JAJTEY010000050.1 GCA_021299855.1 Bacteroidota bacterium
TTTAATATTCCGTAAGCGTTATCGCCAATGATATTTGCAATAATTTCTTTATAGCCACCCGCAGTTCCTTCGCTTTCGTCCACCACTTCCACTTTTAATCCAACCGTTTCGCAATAGCGTGCATACATACGGAACAAATCGCCCGCAAATATAGAGGCCTCATCACCACCCGTTCCTGCCCGAATTTCAAGAATAGCATTACGTGCATCTTCCGGATCTTTCGGAATAAGCAAGTAACGAATTTTCTCCTCGAGCTCGTCTTTCTTCGGTTCCAGCTCTTCTAATTCGGCTTTCGCCATATCGTTGAAGTCGGGATCCTTTTCCGTATTCAATACATTTTTAGCAGACGCGATATTATCGATCACGCGCTTGTATTCGTGAAATGCTTGCACCACGGGCTCCAGCTGGCGATAATCCATATTCAGCTGCTTAAACTTTTTCATATCGGCAATCACTGAAGGATCGGCCAATTGAAATTCAATATCTCTGTAACGCTTTTCCAGCGCCGCTAACTTATCTAACATGCTTTGTTACTTAATATTCAAATACTCCATGTTCTGAACGAATGGTCACTTTTGCTTTTTCAGAAGCTTCCACACGACCGATGACTTGCGCTGCCACACCAAATTTATTTGATATGTCTATTATTTGCTTTGCACTTTGTTCGTCGGTATAAATTTCCATACGGTGTCCCATATTAAACACCTTATACATTTCTTTCCAAGCTGTTTTACTTTCCTCTTGAATCAAACGAAACAAAGGAGGCGTAGCAAACATGTTATCTTTAATAATATGAACGCCTTCCACAAAGTGCAATACTTTGGTTTGTGCACCACCACTGCAATGCACCATGCCATAAATATTGCTACGCATCGTTTTCAAAATTTCAGCAATGATGGGCGCGTAAGTGCGTGTTGGCGACAGCACCAATTTTCCCGCAGTTATTTTCTGTCCGGGTGCTACTTCAATTTCATCGGTAAGCTTTTTAGAGCCGCTGTAAATTAATTCGTCCGGCACCAACGCATCATAACTCTCGGGATATTTTGCAGCCAGGTATTTTCCAAAAACATCGTGACGCGCACTAGTTAAACCGTTGCTGCCCATGCCACCATTGTATTCCTTTTCGTATGTGGCCTGCCCAAATGAAGCCAGCCCTACTATTACATTTCCCGCCTGAATGCGATCATTGCTGATCACATCGCTGCGTTTTATGCGACATACTACGGTTGAATCCACAATCATCGTGCGCACCAAATCACCAACATCCGCAGTTTCTCCGCCCGTACTGAAAATACCTACACCCAACTCCCGCAATTCCGCCAGAACCTCTTCCGTCCCTGCAATTACCGCGCTAATTACTTCGCCGGGAATTAAATTTTTATTTCTGCCAATGGTAGATGACAGCATGATGTTATCTGTCGCGCCAACGCACAACAAATCATCCGTATTCATGACTACTGCATCTTGTGCAATGCCTTTCCACACCGACAAATCGCCGGTTTCTTTCCAGTACATGTAAGCCAATGATGATTTTGTACCGGCTCCGTCAGCATGCATGATCAGACAGTACTCCGGATCATTAGTGAGCATGTCGGGCACAACTTTACAAAACGCCTTCGGGAACAAGCCTTTATCCAGCTTGCTGATGGCGTTGTGCACATCTTCTTTGGAAGCGGACACTCCGCGTAAATTGTATTTAATGTCGCTCATGATAAAAAAAGAATCCCGCAGTTTTGCGGGATTCAAATTTACAAGAATAAAAGCTATTAATACTTGGGCTTCGGCTGATTTGATGCAGGAGTTCCTGCTGCTTTAGGCTTGTCGCCCGCAGGAGCCGGAGCTGAACCACCACCTGCAGGAGCAGCTTGTGGAGCAGGAGTTCCACCGCTACCATCCATTGGAGGTTGTTCTACGTCGGCACCGGTAGTATCACCAAAATCATCAAATGCACCGCCCAATACTTTTGGCTTAACAATCTTACGCTGATTCTGATCTTTAGGAGCGTTTGGATCAACATAATCCCAAGAAACAACGCGAAAAGCAGTACGACGATTGAATTGGTGCAAGGCTTCTTGCTCTTGCTTCGTCTTCTTCGCCATAATGTACTTCTCGGTCAGGATATTTCCATCCATCATACGCAACGGGCGCTCTTCTCCGTAACCCTTAAACTTCAAACGCTCAGCAGGAATCTTCTTTTCAATCACTAAGTAATCTACGCAAGACTTCGCACGTGCTTCAGAAAGTTTCTGGTTAGAAGCATTAGAACCGCGGGAGTCCGTATGAGAGCCGATCTCGATTACGATAGTTGGATTATCCATTAACGTCTGATACAAGAAGTTCAGAGAATCTTTAGATTCCGGACGCAACGTTGCTAATCCCAGATCATAAAGTACTGCAGGGAAGCGAATCTCCGTTTCGGCAGGAACCAAACAGAAATCCAATGTATAGTTCTTAGAAGTCATTTCTCCTACAGTAGTCAATTTACCTTTGTCCTTATCCGGCAAGTTCAAATAACCTTCAGCCTTGGGGCTCTTCGCTTTGTCAGAATATACTGTCAATACATAAGAAACTTCAGGCAATAAATCGAAATGATATTTTCCGTCTTTATCAGTAGGAACTTCTAATGCAGATCCGTCAGAACCAACCATACGAACGGTTGCACCTTCAACGGATACAGATGGACCGTATTTGCAGTCGGTTACACGACCGTCCAATTTGAACACCAATGGAGGTAAGTTGAACGACCAGATGTCGTCCATTCCTTTTGTTCCTTCACGGTTAGAAGTCAAATAACCACGATCTTTTTTACCGTCGAACACTACACCGAAATCGTCCTTCGCAGAGTTCATCGGATACTTCATGTTTTCAGGAGCAGACCACTTCCATTCTTTGTCAGAAGTACGAGTGGCCTTGAAAATATCCATACCACCCATGCCCAACAATCCATCGGAGGAATAATACAAGTTACCGTCTTCGTGCAAGTAAGGGAAACCTTCCCGACCAACAGAATTGATTCGAGAACCCAAGTTCACCGGTTTGCCCCATTTTTTCGACTTTTTATCGTAAGTCGACATCCACAAGTCAGACTTTTCACCACCCATAGAGCCGGTCATGTCTGAAGAGAACACCATTACCGTTTCATCAGCGCTCACGGTTGGGTGACGGAAGTTGAAGCTATCCAATATAGCAGCTTCCAATCCGAAATCAACTACTTCAGGATCGCCCCAAGAGTTGCCTTTCTTAACCGAAACGTATATTTTACAGGTTACGAATTTCTTTTTAGCTTGGTCGCAACGAGTAAAATAGATTTTGTCGCCTTTTTTATTAACACAACTGGCACCTTCATTAGAGGTTCCGGAGTTAACACCTCCCTGAATTGTTGATGGGGTTGACCATTTGCCGTTTTTGTCAACTTTTGTTTCGAACAAGTCGGAATACATAGTGCCTGAAACAGGGTCTACTTTACTTCCGGTTTGACCTTCACGCTTCGAAGTGAAGATCAATGAAGTGTGCTTCTTGTCTCCGTAAGTTGGGGAGAAGTCATAATCCTTCGAGTTGATCTGAGCCATATTCTCGATTACCCAACGAGAAGGCGAATCTTTCCATTTCTGCGCCAGCTCAGAAGATTTCACACCGTTTTCCCCGCGCGGATCCGAAGGAACTCGTTTTTGATAATCTTTAAAAGCAGTGATGGCTTCATCGTACTTTTCATTGATTTTTTTCGCTTCCGCGAACCACAAGTACATCTTGTCGTCCACGTGCTTTGCCTTGATAGCCTTGGCATACCAAGCTTCAGCATTTTTCCAATCATTCATCTTACGATAACATTCCGCAATTTGGAATGTAATACGGGCTTTCTCCTGTTTGTTTTTGATTTTGGACATGCCCTTCTTGTAAAGATCGCTTGCATTGAAGTATTGCTGCGAGTCAAAAGCCTTGTCCGCATCACGGATATAATTCTTTTGAGCGTTTGCATTAATTGTAAACGCGAGCATCAACACTACGACAGCAGAAAGTACCTTCATCAGTTTCATACGGTGCAAAAAGTTTAGTGTTTCTTTTTTGTGTAGGGTGCTAAGATATACAAATCCATGAAAAAGCGAAACCCCACGATCAAAAAGTTAAATTTTACGATATCACATGCCGAAAAAGAAAAGATACGACTCCAACTCTTCCGGAACGAAACATTAAGCTATTTTATTGATTATCAATCTTCTGAATCTGCCGGGATTTGCAATCCGGACTCGTCGTACACACTTTTTGCCACTTTGACGGGTTGGGTCGGTTCCGAGCCGGCTTTTACTCCATAATTGGTTCGGATGACACGAAAGACGGTTCTGCGGTTCATGGCATGCAACAGTTCCTGCTCCGATTTGGGACATGATGCGATGTATTTTTCGGTTAAAATTTGTTCGTTATTCCATTTCAGCGGTCTTGCTTCACCGTAGCCTTTTGCAACTAATCTGGCAGAGTCAATTCCCCGCTCTTTCACCAAATAATCTACACACGCTTTTGCTCGGCGATTGGACAATTCGAGATTGTAAACATCCGCTGCTCGGCTGTCTGTGTGCGCGGCAAGTTCAATCACCAAATTCGGATTCGCGGTTAAGAGGCGATACAAATAGTCCAAAGAATCTTTTGATGCTTTCGTTAATTCGGCACTGTTCAAAGGAAAGAACACGGCAGGAAATTTAATTTCACTAGGCGGAATGACTTTCAACTTGCACATTACATCTATATCGACGCATTCATCGGAAGGTGCGATCATTCGAATCAATGAACGTTCCGGAGCAAAGTAGGATTCGCCGTTAGCTCCGCGCGCTTGTTCGGTAAACAAATGCATTTGATAGCTCATTCCCTCTTCCATTTCCAAATTAAAATTTCCGGATGCATTAGTAAGCGCGGTTAGTATTTTTCCGTTACGATCGGTCAACTGAATTTTTGCATTTGCAATTCCTCCACCGGTAATACTATCCGTTACGCAACCTTTGACCATTGCTTTGCACGGCACATAGTATACTTGCCAGATGTCATCACCGCCTTTCCCGCCTTTGCGATTGGAAGAAACATATCCCAGTTGCTTTTTCGTATCCAGAATCAAACCGAAATCATCCGCATTGGAATTAATCGGCGACTGCATATTCACTGGCTCACCCCAACTCCACTGTCCGTTTATTTTGGGAGCCATAAACACATCGAGTCCGCCGATACCAACGTGGCCGTCGCTGGCAAAATACAAAGTGCCGTCCGGATGCAGATACGGAAATCCTTCTCGTCGTGCTGTGTTGATATGATCCGGCAAACGTATTGGTGTTGACCATGTTTTTGTTTTCGCATCACGATAACTGATCCATAAATCGGAATACACACCACCCGATGTTCCTTTCATATCGGAAGAAAACACCATCACATCTTCATTAGCACTGATTGTCGGATGACGGAAATTAAAACTGTCCAGAATTTCAGCGGGCAACTGAAAATCAATCATGATCGGATCCGACCAAGAATTGACGTGTTTATCCGAGTAGTAAATTTTACACTTTTCAATTTTTCGTCTGTTCGATTCGCATCGTGTAAAATACATCCTGTTGCGTTGTATGTTGTAATGCGCGGAACCGTCGTTTGCTTTGGGCAAGTTTACACCACCTTGTTCCTTTGCAGGAGCAGTCCATTTACCGGAAGAATTAACTGTCGCAGAATATTGATCGGAAAAAGGTCGTCCGGTATTGCGATCAATGTTCCCTTTCTTCGAAGCTCCTCGTTTTGAAGTAAACGTAATTCCCGTAATTTTTTTTGTACTCCACGTCGGTGAATAATCATCGTCTTTGCTGTTGATGTATTTCACGTTTACGGCTTTCCATCTGCTATTCATTTGTTGCCAATTCATAGCACGTTGACATTTTGCAATAGATGAGTCCACCGCAACGGTATTCACCGCATACTTGCGCGCAGCCTGATACCACATTAATGCTTCACCGTAATCACCGATTTGCAAATGAGCATCGCCTAATCGTATAAACAGTTGTTCGTTTTTCATTCCGCGACGTTGCGCTAGTTCAAATGCAGAAGCTGCGCGCACAGGATCGTTCAGCTTGCGGTAACATTCACCGATGTTGTAGTAAATCTGTGCTTTGTCAACTGAGTCTTTTGCTTTGGGCAAGGACTTTTGGTACAAGGAAATGGCTTCGCGGTATCGGTTTAAACGATAGAGTTGATCTGCTTCCTGAGCAGTGGGCGGATAAGCTGCGATTAATAATGGCAGCAAAAGTCCAAGAATAATAATTGTCGGTTTCATGTGTTCGATTTTTAGTTGCCGTCGAACACCGCAGCAGGCCTGAGCAATGTTACTGATGATATAACACGGCTCAGTTTAAAGGATACAAAAAGAGCGGAAAAAAATTCCGCTCTTTCAATTGTTTACTTCGTGAATAACAGTTCGCGATATTTCGGGAACGGCCATGCTTCGTCGGCTACAATCATTTCGAGTTTGTCAATATTCTCACGAATCTGATCGAAATAAGGTTTCACTTTATTGCAATACGCGTAAGCTTTCTTCTGCCAATCGTCGATGTTGTTGGCTTTCTTACGTTCTTCCGTCATCGCATCAACACCATTCTTGATGTTTGCTACACGTTCAGAAATTTCACTGATCATTTCCAACTGAATAGCGCCTGCTTTTTTAAATTCACTTGCACCCAACACTTCTTTCAAACCACGCACATTATTAATGAGCATGTTTTGATATTGCAACGCGGTAGGAATAATATGATTCACGGCTAAGTCGCCCAACACGCGTCCTTCAATTTGGATTTTCTTCACGTATGTTTCCAGATAAATTTCATAACGTGCATGTTGCTCGCGCTCCGAAAGAACTCCATTACGCTCGAACAGTTGAACGAAATCCTTGCGCATCCATGCTTCCAAAGCTTCCGGAGTAGTTTTGAAATTGTTCAATCCGCGTTTCTTCGCTTCTTTCACCCACTCTTCTCCATAGCCGTTTCCTTCGAAACGAATGCGCTTGGACGCCACGATGTATTCGCGTAAAACTTTCAAAATCGCTTCGTCCTTATCCATTCCTTTATCAATCTGCTTATCCACCTCGGCTTTAAATTTCTCCAGTTGATCAGCCATGATGGTATTTAAAACCGTCATCGGACCTGCGCAATTTGCCGATGAACCAACGGCACGGAATTCGAATTTATTTCCCGTGAAAGCGAATGGAGATGTGCGGTTACGATCGGTGTTGTCCAGGAGGATGTCCGGAATTTTACCGATGTTCAATTTCAACGCGGTCTTCTCCTCAGTGGTCATTTTTCCTGCTTTCACTTTCTCTTCCAACTCATCAAGAACAGCTGACAATTGTGTACCGAGGAAAACTGACATGATCGCTGGAGGAGCTTCGTTTGCACCTAAGCGGTGATCATTACCTGCAGAAGCAATAGTAGCACGCAACAAATCTGCGTTATCATGAAACGCTTTGATCGTATTGATGAAAAACGTCAAAAACTGCATGTTGGTTTTTGGTGTTTTTCCGGGACTCAATAAATTTTTTCCGGTGTTAGTTGCCAACGACCAGTTGTTGTGCTTACCTGAACCGTTTACACCGGCAAATGGTTTTTCATGCAACAACACACGGAAATTGTGGCGACGTCCGATACGGTGCATCAAGTCAACGAGCAACTGATTGTGATCTACCGCAATATTAATTTCTTCGTAAACAGGAGCACACTCAAATTGATTCGGAGCCACTTCGTTGTGACGTGTCTTAATCGGAATACCCAGTTTGTGCGCTTCAATTTCAAGATCGCGCATGAAAGAAGTTACACGATCAGGAATTGAACCGAAGTAGTGGTCTTCCAATTGCTGACCTTTTGCAGGAGCCGCACCGAACAACGTTCTTCCGCTGATCGCCAAATCAGGACGTGCGTTATGCAACGCTTCATCCACTAAAAAATATTCTTGTTCCCAACCTAATGTTGCGGAAACTTTCGTCACGTTCTTATCGAAATACTGACACACTTCAACCGCTGCATTATCCAATGCTGACAAGGCACGCATCAACGGTGTTTTGAAATCCAATGCTTCACCCGTGTACGAAACGAAAATGGTTGGAATGCACAAAGTATCACCAATAATGAATGCCGGAGAAGACGGATCCCAAGCCGTATAACCACGTGCTTCAAATGTATTACGAATACCTCCATTCGGGAAACTGGACGCATCAGGCTCTTGCTGTACTAACTGATTGCCTCCAAAACGTTCAATAGCGCGACCTCCCGGAATTGGTTCGAAGAAGGCGTCGTGCTTTTCTGCCGTTGACCCTGTTAATGGCTGAAACCAGTGTGTATAGTGATTCGCACCTTTTGAAATTGCCCAGGCTTTCATTCCTGCAGCAATCTGATCCGCCATTTTACGATCCAAACGTGCGCCTGAAACACTTGCAGCTTCAACACTTTCAAAGGCTTCTTCGGAAAGAAACTGACGCATGGCATCGAGGCCAAATACATTTTCGCCAAAATATGCGGTAACGCCACCTTTCGGAGTTTCGATAACAAGTGGTGTGCGATTCATGGATTCTTCCACAGCGGAGAAGCGAATACGGGACATATTGTGTGTATTTTTTGGTTTTCGGAGCAAAACTATCAAAATTTTGAGGGGCTACTCCGGAAAAACTATGAATATTTTATAAACAACCCCATTTTTTAGGGGGTGCTCGTAAAAATAATTGACTTTTATTCCGATAGAATCAAAAAAAGAGCCTCAACGGCTCTTATTTTCGAATTATACTTTGTGGAGGCACCAACGGATTGTCGGTATCCGGTTCAGGAAGTTCGTCTTTAGGTTGCGTTTCTTCCGGCGCGGTTATTTGTTCGGGAACATCAGTAGTTCCGGTTACCTCGGTATTCAATGCATCATTAACGCCCGACTCCAGCACATTAGCTGCTTTTTCGGTTTCGTCCAATACGTCTTTAATATTGGCATCGCGTTGTACTTCCGCAGCGCCGATTTCAATCTCGCGTTGTATCTCAGCCGCAGCGTTTTTCATTTCGCGCATACCGCGTCCCAATCCCCGCGCCAATTCCGGCAATTTCTTGGATCCGAAAAAAATAAGAATAAACATCACCACCAGAAAAATTTCTCCGGAGCCCAAATTCAGGAACAAGATGATGTTTGCGAATTGCATGGTGCAAAGTTACTGATAAATGCACCGTTGCGAGGGTCGTTAAATAAAAAAGTCCGCGTTATTAGCGCGGACTTTTCACAAAGTTGAATTCAATTATTCGATCGTGTCTTTCTTGTCGAAGTCCATTACAACCGGAGTTGCAATACACAAAGAAGAATACGTACCGATTACGATACCGATCAACAACGCGAAGGAGAATCCACGGATGGTTTCACCACCGAAGATGAAGATCGCTAACAATACGAAGAACGTAATCATTGAAGTGTTGATAGTACGGGAAAGTGTAGAGTTCAATGCGTAATTAATAGTTGAACGCTTCTGAACACCGGCAACCTGTGCACCTTTCTCGGCAAGGAATTCACGAATACGGTCAAACACAACGACTGTATCTGTCATTGAGTAACCCATTACCGTAAGAATTGCCGCGATAAAGTGCTGGTCAATTTCCAGAGGGAAAGGCAGGATGCCATCAAATATTGCGTAGAAAGAAAGTACCACTAATACGTCGTGCACCAATGCCGCAACCGCACCTAAACCGAACTGCCAACGACGGAATCGGAATAAGATGTACAAGAACATCACGGCACAAGAAATGATGACCACTACGATTGACTTCGCAATAACTTCATTCGCAATAGAAGGACCTACCTTCACGGAGCTCATGATTTCGTAATTAGCCTCAGATCCTGCTACTTTCAACAATCCCGCATTCAATTTTACTAGTGTTACACTATCTGCTGCAACAGTAACATCTTCTGCTAAGTAGTTGGTAGTAATCTTCAACTGCTTGTTGCTACCTGCAGTCTTCACTTCAGGAGACACACCGTATTGTGTACCTAATTCTTCACGCAATGTGTTCCGATCAACTTCCTGTGTGAAGTGCACTGTATATGTACGACCACCGCTAAAATCAACGCCTAAGGAGAAGCCGCCGTTTTTCACCAGGAATCCGATACCGGTTGCAATGATTGCACCTGAGATCAAATAATACAATTTACGACGACCAACGAAGTTGATATTGGTGTTACGCAATACATTTTCTGTAGCTGCAATAGAGAAATTGATCTTCTGATCTTTCTTCAACATCCAGTCGAAAATCAAACGTGTGATGAAAATTGCACAGAACAATGAACTCAAGATACCGATGATCAATGTTGTTGCGAAACCTTGTACCGGACCTGTACCGAATGCGTAAAGGATGATACCAAGAATCAAAGTGGTTAAGTTAGAGTCAAGGATAGACGACATCGCATTTTTGTAACCATCTGCTACTGCACCGGCTAAGCCTTTTCCTTCACGCAATTCTTCACGAATTCGTTCGAACAAGAGGATGTTCGCATCCACCGATAACGCAATCGTCAGTACGATACCTGCGATACCCGGAAGTGTTAATACTGCTCCTAATGACGTCAGGATTCCCATGATAAAGAATACGTTTACGAACAAAGCAACGTCCGCTACTAAACCTGCTTTGTTGTAGTAGAAT
>JAJTEY010000051.1 GCA_021299855.1 Bacteroidota bacterium
TTGCTAAAGAGAACATCAGGCGTTTCATGATTGACAAATTTTAGTTGCGTTTCCTATTGCAGTTCAAACGCTGTGCCAAAACAACAGCAAAATGAAAAGAATAGCAGGCAATACCCTAATTTACAGAAAGATATCGCATTCCCAATACATAAGCGGTCGTATTTACTCCACAAGTGGAGTTTAGCAACAGGCTAAAAACAACCTACAAAACCACATTCACAATCTTCTTCGGCACCACAATCACCTTCTTCGGTGTTTTGCCATCCAAATACTTCTGCGCCTCGGCACTTGATAACACTTGTTGTTCAACTGCTGCTGCGTCGAGATCTGCAGGTAGCGAAAGTGTAAAACGCAGTTTACCGTTAAACTGCACCGGATAGTTAATGGTATTATCTACCAAATACTTTTCTTCAACAGCCGGGAATTGCGCGAATACAATACTGGTGTCATGGCCCAACAACGACCACAACTCTTCGGTAATGTGCGGAGCAAATGGAGCCAATGCAATAGTTAAGGGTTCGAGTATCGCTCGTTTGTCGCATTTCAAATCGGTGAGCTCGTTGACACAGATCATGAACGAAGACACCGCAGTATTGAACGACATTTTTTCGATGTCTTCTTTAATTTTTTTCAATGTGCGATGCAATACTTTTAGTTCCGCTTCACCGGGAGCATCGTTAGAAATATTCAGATTACCGCCTGCATGAAACAAACGCCAGAAACGCTTTAAGAAATTGTGTGTACCTGAAATACCATTGGTGCTCCAAGGCTTGTGCTGCTCCAGTGGCCCAAGGAACATTTCGTATAAACGCAAGGTGTCCGCGCCGTATTCCGCACAAATGGCATCGGGCGTAACAACGTTGTATTTGGACTTCGACATTTTTTCTACTTCCGGCTTTACCTCAATCTTATCTTGTGAAAGGAAATAATTTCTGAACGCCGCATCTTTCATTCGCGTCTTCTCTGCTCCGTCTTTATCGATCCAATATTTGCCTTCTGCGAATTGAACAAAATCAACCAAATAGTTTTTGTAAAACGCACCTTCACGCTGATCTTCCGGTGCTAATACCAGGTACTTCTCATCTCCGGATGATCGATCAACAAAAACATTGGCCTTCATACTCATACCCTGAATCATACCCTGATTCACCAGCTTTTGCGCAGGCTCCTGAACACTTATTTTCCCGATGTCGTATAAAAACTTCGTCCAGAAGCGCACATACAACAAGTGACCTGTTGCGTGTTCGGCTCCGCCCAAATACAAATCGACTTTTTTCCAGTAATCCGCATCTTCTTTCGCAACGAGATCAGCGGTTTCGTTCGGACTCATATACCGTAAAAAATACCAGGAAGATCCTGCCCAACCGGGCATGGTGGTGGTTTCGAGCGGGAATCCCTGATACGACCAACCCTTAGCCCTAGCCAGCGGAGGTTCTCCCGATTCCGTGGGCAAAAACTTATCTACTTCCGGCAACACGAGCGGCAAATCACTCTCATTCATCGTAACCGGAATGCCATTTTTATAATACACCGGAATTGGTTCGCCCCAATAACGTTGGCGACCAAAAGCAGCATCGCGCAAACGATAATTGATTTTCCCTTTACCGATGGCGCGCTTTTCTATTTCTTCAATCGCCTTGCGTATAGCGGCTTTCACCGCCAGTCCATTCAGAAAATCGGAGTTGATGCATTGCCCTTCTTTCGCATCGTACGACTCTTTTTCAAAATCATGTCCTTCCGGAGCCGACACCACTTGCGGAATAGACAAACCGAATTGTTTAGCGAACGCATGATCTCGTGCATCGTGCGCAGGAACTGCCATTACGGCGCCTGTGCCATAGCCGGCCAAAACGTATTCGCCGATGTACACCGGAATTTTCACGCCGTTGAACGGATGAACAACATATGCACCCGTAAACTGTCCTGAAACTTTCTTCTCGGCCTGACGCTCACGCTCCGATTTATTCTTTGCTACCTCAACATAATTATTGACTTGATCACGATATTCTGAAGTAGTAATCGCGCTTACTAAATCATGTTCGGGAGCAAGTGTTACGAATGTTACACCAAAAATAGTATCCGGACGCGTGGTGAAAACTTCTATCGTGGCATCACTACCGTCAACTTGAAAAACCAATGATGTTCCTTCCGATTTACCAATCCAGTTGCGCTGTGCTTCTTTAATCGATTCCGACCAATCCAATTGTTCCAAATCACTCAGCAAACGATCTGCGTATGCTGTAATGCGCAAGCTCCATTGCGGCATTCGTTTACGTTCCACAGGATATCCGCCGCGTTCCGAAACACCATCTTTTACTTCGTCATTGGCAAGTACCGTTCCCAATTGCGGACACCAATTCACCCACGCTTCGCCCAAATACGCCAAGCGGAAATTCATCAGAACATCTGACTTTTCCTGCTCGGTAAACTGCTTCCATTGTTCCGCTGAAAAAGGTTTTACATCATGCTCTATATCACCGGTTAACACCTGATGCGTTGCGCCGTTAAAACCTTCTTTCTCAAATACCTCGATCAATGTATCAATAGACTCAGCGCGATTGGTTTCGCAGTTGTACCACGACTTAAAAAGTTGCACGAAAATCCACTGAGTCCACTTGTAGTAAGAAGGATCACAGGTTTGCACTTCACGGCTCCAATCGAACGAAAAACCGAGTTTATCTAACTGTTCACGATATCGTGCGATATTTTCTTTCGTCGTATCGGCAGGATGACGTCCGGTTTGAATCGCATACTGTTCTGCAGGAAGTCCGAACGCATCATAACCCATGGGATGCAGTACGTTGAAGCCCGACAATCGCTTATATCGGGAGACAATATCGGATGCGATGTAACCGAGTGGATGCCCGACATGCAAGCCTGCCCCTGAAGGATACGGAAACATGTCCAGCACATAATATTTAGGTTTGGATAGATCGCGTTCTACTTTGTAGGTGTGATGCGTCTTCCAATAGTTCTGCCACTTGCGTTCTATTTCCGAAAAATTGTATTCCATGCGATTCGATTTGAGAAGCGCGAATTTACGAGGGTTTCAGGGATTTGCCTAACGAGATGTTCAACTATTGCACTGCTATGGTCTTGTATTCCATCGGGCAACTTGTTAACAATGCATATTGTAAATCCTAGTGAAGTTAGGATAGCGTTGCTCTATTCAATTTTCTATTTTCGTGGCATGGCAGATGTATCCGTTCGCAGACGATTTCAGTCCTCCAACATTACCATTGTAATCAGCATTGCGTTAGTGTTGATTATGCTGGGCCTATTGACTGTATTGATCCTGAAAGCAAAAACCGTTTCGGATCATGTGAAGGAAAATATTGTAATTACACTATTCCTCGACCCTGCATTGAAAGACACTGAAATTCTTGCACTGCAAAAGTCAATAGACGTTGAACCCTGGAGGAAGGCGACAGCTTTTGTAACAAAAGAAGAAGCAGCGAAATCGCTGCAACAAGAATTGGGTGAAGATTTTATCAAAACATTGGGATACAATCCGCTTTCGTCGAGTATAGAAATTTCGTTACGTGCAGAATATGCGAACAACGACAGCATTGCTTGGATTGAACGTCAATTACGTGAAGATTCTCGAATTGAGGATGTAATTTACCAAAAAGACATGGTGGGCGCGGTGAATGAGCGCTTAGGATCAATCAGTCTGGTGATATTGGTGTTCAGCGGAGCATTGTTGTTTGTAGCCGTGGGCTTGATCTTCAACACAATTCGATTAGCTATCTATTCCCAGCGCTTTTTGATTCGTACGATGAATTTAGTAGGCGCTACGCAGGCATTTATTCGCAGACCATTTGTATTGAAAGGCATTCGCAACGGAATTGTAGGAGCTTTTCTGGCCATTGGCATTACGGTGGGCATTGTACTCATCATCGACAAAAACTTCCGGGACCTGAAGCTGATACAGCTTGCAGATGTAGAAACATTAGGAATTTTGTGCCTATTTCAAATATTGCTGGGCATTCTCATTACCTGGATTTCTTCTGCCCTGGCGGTGCGTAAATTTGCACTTCAAAGCACGGATGCGCTGTATATGAATTAACCTCTTACCTTTGCAGTCAAATGGCTAAGACTACATCCACCACCCGCAAGCAGGAGAAAAAAGAAATTGCTCCCAACAAACTCGCTTTTGGCAAAGAAAACTACATGATTATTCTTGCCGGAGTTGGCGTGTTACTTCTCGGTTACATACTCATGATTGGTGGCGGTGCTGAAAATCCGAATGAATTTAATCCGGCTATTTTCGACACTCAACGTATCACTATCGCACCAATTACTTTGTTGATTGGATTTGGTGTTGTTTTATACGGCATCATGAAAAAGCCGAAAGGCGAAGCATAATCCACATTACTGCTGATGAATCTCATTGACGCTCTTCTGCTCGCTTTGGTAGAAGGCTTGACGGAATTTTTACCCGTTTCTTCTACAGGACACATGGTACTTACTTCATCAGCGCTGGGAATTGCGCAGGATGATTTCACCAAAACATTTACGGTTGCCATTCAGTTAGGCGCCATTCTTTCTGTTGTCGCACTTTACTTCAAAAAGTTTATCGACTTCCGCGATTTTAAATTCTATGTAAAGCTCGGTATTGCTGTTGTTCCTGCGCTGTTGTTCGGAAAACTGTTAGACGACTTCATTGATTCGAAACTGGGCAACCCTGTATTCATCGCATTCTCATTACTGGGCGGTGGTATCGTATTGCTCTTTGTCGACAAGTGGTTTAAACAACCCGAAATCAAAGAAGAAAAAGAGATTTCGTATTTCCGTGCATTGATGGTTGGTTGCTGGCAAGTGCTGGCTGTGTTATTGCCCGGATTAAGTCGCAGTGCTTCCACCATTATTGGCGGTATGCAGCAGAAATTCACCCGCGATCTTGCTGCAGAATTTTCCTTCTTTCTGGCTGTGCCTACTATGTTTGCAGCAACAGGATACAAGTTGTACAAGCATATCGACAATCACGGCATGTTCACGGGAGAAGAATTGAAATTGCTCACCGTAGGAAATATAGTGGCATTCATTGTAGGTATTTTGGCGATCAAAGTATTTATTGGAATGGTGAAACAATACGGATTCCGCATTTGGGGCTGGTACCGCATAGCTATTGGTCTTGCGGTGTTACTCGTACATTTCTTCGTTCAACCGCTTGTTGTATTCTGACATGCAGGAAACACTTTCGCCATACGAAATCGGGCAAGTGCTTATCGTGGATAAACCATTGGGGTGGACGTCCTTCGATGTTGTCAATAAAATTCGCTATCAGCTGAAACATGCCACAGGAAAGCGTTTGAAGGTAGGACATGCCGGAACGTTGGATCCCCTGGCATCAGGAGTTTTGGTTATATGTACAGGTAAGCTTACAAAACGCATAGACGAATTTCAGGCACAGGAAAAAGAATACACGGGAATGATTGTAGTGGGAGCAACAACGCCCTGCTGTGATCTGGAAAAAGAAATTGATGCTTTTTATCCTGTTGCTCATATCACAGATGAATTGATTCAAGAAACGATCCGCCAACAGTTTACGGGAAAAATATTCCAAGTGCCGCCGGTGTTCTCTGCCATTAAAGTAGGCGGCAAAAGAGCCTACGAATCAGCACGATCGGGTGAAGCAGTCACCATGCCCCCGCGAGAAGTTACGATTAGCGAATTTGAAGTCGTGAACATTGAGCGCGGTGAAAATGTAATTGTTATTCATTTTCGAATTGTTTGCAGCAAAGGCACCTACATACGTTCTATTGCTCGCGATCTCGGAGTCGCGGTAAATTCCGGTGCTTATCTCGGTGCACTGCGACGGACGCGAATAGGCCAAATGCCTATCGAGGACGGTAAAACGATGGACGAATGGGTACAAACCCTTGAAAAATCGAATATTTCTGCCCAATCGACGAATAAAGTTCCCGAATAACTTGACAACGGGGTACCCGGAGGGATATATTTGCCGGCTCTTACCAAAACGGTACGACATCCCTAAAACAGGAATATGAAACTTTCTCAATTTAAATTCAATCTGCCACGTGACCTTGTGGCTGATTTCCCGTCCGATAATCGTGATGAATCGCGTTTGATGGTATTGCACCGGAAAACCGGCAAAATCGAACACAAATTATTCAAAGACATCATCAATTATGTGGAAGATGGTGATGCAATGATTCTGAACGATTCGCGCGTATTCCCTGCTCGCTTATATGGCAACAAGGAGAAAACAGGTGCTAAGATTGAAGTATTTCTGTTGCGTGAATTAAACCGCGAAAGCCGTTTGTGGGACGTTTTAGTAGATCCCGCTCGAAAGATACGTATCGGCAATAAGTTGTATTTCGGCGAAGATGATTCTCTAGTAGCTGAAGTAATTGATAACACTACTTCACGTGGACGCACGTTGCGCTTCTTGTACGACGGCCCGTGGGAAGAATTTAAGAAGACGATTGAGTCGATGGGTAACACGCCTATTCCGAAATACATTCGTCGTCCTTTGCAGGAGTCAGACACCGAACGTTATCAAACCGTATATGCAAAAGTTGAAGGTGCTGTTGCAGCTCCATCTGCAGGATTGCATTTCAGCCGCGAATTATTGAAGCGTCTGGAATTGAAAGGAGTTACTTTCCCGACACTGACGCTTCACGTAGGCTTAGGCAGCTTCCGCCCGGTTGAAGTTGAAGATTTGACCAAGCACAAAATGGAATCAGAGCAAGTTGAAATTCCTCAGTCGTGCGCGGATTTGGTGAACGAAGCGAAGGCAAAGAAAAAGCGTGTTATTGCTATTGGTACAACTTCTATGCGCGCTGTTGAGACTTCTGTTTCTACTGAAAGCACTTTGAAGCCGTTTAATGGTTGGACCAACAAATTTGTATTCCCTCCGTACGACTTCCAGATTGCAGCTGGTTTAGTAACAAACTTTCATCCACCGGAATCGACATTGTTGATGATGGTCAGTGCATTCGGCGGATATGATTTAGTAATGAAGGCATACCGTGAAGCGGTTAAAGAAAAGTATCGCTTCCTGGCATACGGTGATGCGATGTTGATTTTGTAAAACCAAACACCGGATAATTGGAAAGGCTGTCTCGCAAGAGCGGCCTTTTCTGCTTTTAGTATTGCATGGCTGCGCCGCAAATGATACTTTCACCGTGTGAAAAACTATGCCATCGTTGTAGCGGCCGGCCGTGGTGCCCGCATGCAAAGTGCAGTGCCGAAACAATTTTTATTGTTATACGGTATACCTGTGCTGATACACAGTCTTAATGCTTTCGTGCAATATGACCCAACAATCACACTGATTCTCGTATTGCCTGCCGATCAGTTTTCAACCTGGGAATCGTTGCGCACGCAACACCACTTTAATCATCAAGTTCAGGTGGTTGCCGGAGGTGAAACACGTTTCGATTCCGTGAGAAACGGATTGGCAGTAATTGAAGATGACAATGCTTTGGTTGCCGTACACGATGCCGTGCGTCCTCTTGTCGCTCAAAATACCATCGCAGGCGCGTTCAAGTCGGCACGCTTTAATGGCAGCGGCATTCCTGCCATTCCGTTAAACGATTCCATTCGTCAGGTAGAGTCGGGAAAAAGTGTTGCGGTGGATCGTTCCAAATATTGCCTGATACAAACACCACAGTGCTTTCAAACTTCACTTCTTAAGCGCGCTTACGATTGTGGTTACAAATACACCTTCACAGACGACGCCAGCGTTGTTGAAGCATACGGGCAGGACATTCATTTGGTGGATGGTAATATGGACAATTTCAAACTCACCACGCCCACCGATTTAATTATCGCGGATGCGCTGTTGAAGTCGCGCAACAAATCGTTATAACAACCGTGTCGCTTTCGATTCGCGTGTGAGGTGCAGATTACGATCAACATCGCTCACCACTACTACTCCGGGTTTTTTCCCTGACTCAAACGTTCCGGCCCAATCGAGTTGAAGTGCTTGCGCACCGTTTAGTGTTGCCCAAGTCAATAATTGCTCTGTAGGAATTTCCGGAGCCTGCGATTGAATCACTTTCAATTCTTCTACAATATCCAACGAATCGTTAGATGCTAAGCTGTCAGTACCAATGACGATGCGCACTCCTGCTTTGTAAAACGAATAAAAATCCGGCAATTCGCCTTCTATGTATAAGTTGGCATTCGGACAGAGACACCAAAACAAACGTTCGTGCAATTCTTCGGCAAATCGAATGTCTGAAGGCGAAGTGAACGTATTGTGCACCAGAATTAAATTCTCCGACGATAATAAATTCGGAAGACTCGCTTGTAAACTTGTTCTTCCATAACCCGTAAACCATGCGGTATCGATACCGCGATGATCGTAGATGTCCTGAATTTTGCCGATGCCGTGCTCCGTAAACTGCGATTCCGCTTTCGATTCCTGATTGTGAATGGCAGCAACCGAATTACGTAAGGAATTTTCTTCCACAATTTTTTTCATTAACCCCGGCGATACAGAATACGGCGCATGTGGAGCCAATGATGCACCAAGTCCTGCTGTTTCAAACTGTGCGCGTAATTGCATTCCTGAATCCATCACCACATCAGCAGCTGTGGGATGCAATGCCATCAATTCGCAAAATGTATGATAATGAATTGAGGATTGTCGTTTCGTTGTAATTGTAGTCGCATTATTGGAAATATCACCAACTGCCACGATGCCGTTTCTGTACATTTCCCGGTCTGCCAGCTGAATGGCTTCTGCGATAATATAAGCGTCGAAAGCCGCTCTCTTGTCCATTAATTCGGTTGCAAAACCGGATATACCGGTCAATCTTGAAATGTGGGATTTCAAATGCGACAATTCCAAATGCGCATGTGCATTCACAAAACCCGGTGTAACAACTCCTCGTACACGCTCCACTTTATCCTGCGGAATCTCATGAGTTCCCGGAATTAAAACATCATACACGACACCCGCATCATCACAAACCACAACACCTTCAGATACAAAACCCGTGTGTGCTGAGAATAAAAAATCGCCTTGAATGAAACGTGTCATGATTTGCGGTACCAATATAGTCTTTCTTTCCAACTTGCAATCGGACCAAAGTCCGTTGTACCTTTGCAGCATGTTAACGAAAACGAAGCCCAGTATTCGCTCCTTAAATTTGGACGAAATCAAATCATTCCTCGAATCGCATGGGGAGAAAGGGTTTCGTGCAAAGCAGATCTGGGAATGGTTGTGGCAAAAATCGGTTACGGATTTCGAATCCATGACCAATCTTTCCAAAAACACACGACAGTTACTGGAAGAGCACTTCACGTTTCTGCCGGTGAGTATCGATTCGTTTCAGGTTTCTAAAGACCGCACGATTAAAGACGCGTTCAAACTTGCAGACGGCAACATTGTGGAAGGCGTTTTAATTCCAACCGATTCGCGCATGACCGCGTGCATCTCTTCACAAGTAGGCTGTAGCTTAACATGCAAATTTTGTGCTACCGGGAAGTTGGCCCGCATTCGCAATCTTGAAGCGGAAGAAATATATGATCAGGTTGTTTTGATTCGCGATCAGGCGAAGCAACATTATGATCAGTCGTTAACCAACATCGTGTATATGGGCATGGGCGAACCATTGCTCAATTATAAAAACATGATGACGTCTATCGAACGCATTACTTCTCCCGACGGCCTGGGTATGTCACCGCAACGTATTACGGTTTCTACTGCAGGCATTGCGAAAATGATTAAAAAGCTGGGCGATGATGAAGTGAAATTTAATCTTGCCTTGTCGTTACATGCTGCCAATGATGAAAAGCGTAATCAAATTATGCCGATCAACGAACAGAATTCACTGGATGCATTGGCGGAAGCACTAAATTATTTTTACGAAAAAACCGGCACCCGTGTTACTTTTGAATTCATTGTATTCCGTGATTTCAACGATGGCATTCAGGACGCGCAGGAATTAGCCGCTTATTGCAGACGTGTAAAAGCGAAAGTGAACATCATTGAATACAATCCGATTGATGACGGGGAGTTTCAGCAGACATTACCTCAACGACTCGATCGTTTCAAAGCAGTTCTGGAAGAAAAAGGAATTATCGTTAACGTGCGCCGCAGTCGCGGAAAAGACATTGATGCAGCTTGCGGACAATTAGCGAACAAAAATGAAGCGATACTGAAAACCGATTCGGGAACCGTACTGAAAAAATAATTGCTTCAGAGCGTAAAACCGAAAAGCAAGTTGATGCCGAAATAGGGCAACACGAAATTATTGTTCTCTACTACCGCATCAATCCCCGAACCGCGCACGCGATCTTCATTGCGCAAACGAATTCCCATAGCAACATGTGCATCCCAAAACCAATTATCATTGGCCTCTACTGAATTGTATCCCCAAATCATTCCAATATCGGTCCAGCTCCTGGAAACCGGGATGGGAATATCGCTGAGTCCGTTAAATTTCAGGTAATCCATATTCCATGTACGCAGCGCGCCTTGTGCGCCCAGATAT
>JAJTEY010000003.1 GCA_021299855.1 Bacteroidota bacterium
AGACATCGCTGTTATTCTTGGACTTAGTGGTTACGATCCGGTAACGTTTGACACAACTACATTGACTGCGAAGATAGATCATATCACTCAAGGAAAAATCCTGGCATTGGGTGTTTCACATCATATTGCATTTCATGTGAATGATGATTTGTTGTTTCATAAATCACAAAGTCTTCCGTTTCATCCCAACGCTGTTACGTTTACCGCGCATTTTAAAAATGGTGATGAATTTGCAGCCACCTACTACTCTATCGGAGGAGGATTTGTTGTGAAAGAAGACGAATCGGGAAGTTCCGGAACGCCTGTAGTACTAAAGTTTCAGGTGAATACCGCAGATGAATTACTGGAAAACTGCATGACTTCACGCAAAAGTATCTGGGAGTTGGTGATGGACAACGAGCGTTCCTGGAGAAGTGAAGATGAAACCCGCGCAGGCTGCTTGCGAATTTGGCATACGATGGCTGATTGCATTTGGCGTGGCATACATGCTGAAGGTTTGTTGCCGGGCGGTTTGCATGTAAAGCGTCGTGCTCCTGAAATGAATCACCGGTTATTACAAGGAAAAACGTACAACAACTTTGAAGAGTGGTGCACGTTGTTACGAGCGAGTTCGGGTGATTTCAATTCAATCTTGAATTGGGTCAGTTGTTTTGCACTAGCAGTTAATGAAGAAAACGCTTCATTCGGACGCGTAGTAACTGCTCCGACCAATGGTGCTGCAGGGGTTGTTCCTGCGGTCATGATGTATTATCATCTGTTTGCCGGAGGTCGCACTGATGATGATTTGATACGTTTCATGTTAACCGCCAGTGAAATTGGCAGTTTATTTAAGAAAGGTTCTACCATTTCAGCGGCCATGGGTGGTTGTCAGGCAGAAATAGGAGTTTCTTCGGCTATGGCCGCCGCTGCTTTAACGGAAGCCAGTGGTGGAACTCCGTCACAAGCCATGCAGGCTGCGGAAATTGCCATGGAACATCATCTTGGATTGACCTGCGATCCGATCGGGGGGTTGGTGCAAATTCCTTGCATAGAACGCAATACCATGGGTGCCATAAAGGCAATTACAGCGTCCCAATTAGCATTACACGGCGATCCGGATTTTGCCAAAGTAACGCTGGATGCGGTAATTCGTACGATGTGGCAAACCGCCCTGGACATGAACAGCAAATACAAAGAAACTTCCGACGGTGGATTGGCTACTCATGTGCCCATTAGTCTTCCGGAATGTTAATGCCTCAATTAAGGGCACTTTTTGTATTTTCGTCGGGTCAAAAATGTTGACATTTACGAACCACGATATTTATCACTTATGAATTACGACGTTATTATTATTGGAAGCGGTCCGGGAGGATACGTTACTGCTATTCGTGCTTCTCAGCTGGGCATGAAAACTGCTATCGTTGAAAAAGCCGAATTAGGCGGTGTGTGCTTGAATTGGGGCTGTATTCCGACTAAAGCATTATTAAAAAGTGCGCAGGTTTTTGAATACCTGAAACATGCCGGTGATTACGGTATTACTGTTTCCGGAGAAACAAAAGCCGACTTCAACGCTGTGGTGAAACGCAGCCGCGATGTGGCAGGTGGCATGAGCAAAGGCGTGCAATTTTTGATGAAGAAAAATAAAATTGAAGTCATTGCAGGTACCGGAAAAGTGAAGCCGGGTAAAAAGGTTGAAATTACCGGTGCTGACGGAAAAGTACAGACTATTGAAGCAAAGCACATCATCATTGCAACAGGGGCTCGTTCGCGCGAACTTCCCAACTTGAAACAAGACGGTAAAAAAGTAATCGGATACCGTGAAGCAATGACCTTACCTACACAACCAAAGTCAATGGTGGTAGTTGGTTCAGGAGCAATCGGTGTGGAGTTTGCTTATTTCTATGCAACGATGGGCACTAAAGTTACCATTGTAGAATTCCTTCCGAACATTGTGCCTGTTGAAGATGAAGAAGTTTCGAAACAACTGGAAAAGTCGTTTAAGAAAATCGGTATCGACATCATGACAGAAGCTTCCGTTGAAAGTGTTGATACTTCCGGAGCAGGATGTAAAGTGAGTGTGAAGGCTAAGGACGGTGTAAAAACACTGGAAGCTGACATTGTATTATCAGCAGTTGGTATACAGGCGAATATCGAAAACATCGGATTGGAAGATGTGGGCATTGCAACTGATAAAGGACGTATCATCGTAAACAAATGGTACGAAACCAATATCCCGGGCTACTACGCTATCGGAGATGTGTTGCCAACACAAGCATTAGCACACGTGGCTTCAGCAGAAGGAATTACGTGCGTGGAGAAAATCTCGGGAATGCACGTTGAGCCTATCGACTACAAAAACATTCCGGGATGTACGTATTGTCAGCCTGAAGTGGCGTCAGTCGGTTATACCGAAAAGGCAGCTAAAGAAGCCGGTTACGAAATCAAGGTTGGAAAATTCCCGTTCTCTGCCAGCGGTAAAGCAAAAGCAGGTGGCGCATCAGACGGATTTGTAAAATTGATTTTTGATGCGAAATACGGCGAGTTGTTGGGAGCACACATGGTTGGTGCTAACGTAACTGAAATGATTGCTGAAATTGTGGCTGCACGTAAGTTAGAAACCACAGGACACGAAATCATTAAAGCAGTCCACCCCCACCCGACCATGAGCGAGGCCGTAATGGAAGCTGCTGCTGCTGCTTACGGTGAAGTGATTCACTTGTAAACACAATGCATAACATGAAAAAGGTCGGAGCTATTCCGACCTTTTTTGTTTTAATTATTTCACGTTTACGATTGTGTCAATTGATTTGCATCAGTGAACATCACTTCCCATTGATGTCCGTTCGGGTCGGCGAAACAATCGTAATACATCCAACCGTGATCGGCGCTTTCGCGATAACGAGCACCACCATTGGCTAAGGCACGCTGCACCATTTCGTCTACAGCAGCTCGACTTTCCACTTCAATTGCAATCAGCGTTTGTGTTACGGAGTTATCCGCGATGGCGCGATTCGTAAACGTGCCGAACAACTCATGCGTAACCATCATGGAATATATTTTACCATCCTGCAATACAAGACATAGTGCTTTATCATCGGAAAACTGCTCGTTAAATGAAAATCCTAACGCCGACCAAAATGCGCGGGTACGTGAAACATCGGAGATGGGAAGGTTGATAAAAACAGATTTGATGGACATGGGAGATGGGAATAACGTGATGTATTATATCAATGAATAACGATATGTGCACTAGTGTCGAACTTCGTGAATGAAACGGCTGTCAAGTACAGCCCACCATTTAAATGGTGGGCTGAAAATAAACAAATTCAGCCGTTCATCCTGATTATGTTGGTAATCTGATTCATTTCTACAATGCTTCCATCCTCGCCTCCATTCAATTTTTTGCACTACTCTTCCACCCTTTCCACGTATCTTTGCAACCAAAGAAACAATACAACATGTCAACGTTTTCGCTGAATACAATTGAAGAGGCCATTGAAGAAATTAAGGCCGGGAAAGTGATTATTGTGGTGGATGATGAGGATCGTGAAAATGAAGGCGACTTCCTGACAGCCGCTCGTAACGTGACTCCAGAAGTCATCAACTTTATGGCCACACACGGTCGTGGATTGATTTGTGCGCCCATTATTGAAGATATGGCCGATCGTTTGGGATTGGAGCTGATGGTGAATTCCACTAACACGTCTTTGTATGAAACGCCCTTCACTGTTTCGATTGATCTGATCGGTCACGGTTGCACTACGGGAATTTCGGCACACGATCGTGCGAAAACTATTCAGGCGTTGATCGATCCTTCCGTCAAACCGGAAGAGTTCGGTAAACCTGGACATATTTTTCCGTTACGCGCTAAAAAAGAAGGCGTATTGCGTCGTGCAGGACATACCGAAGCAGCTATTGATTTTGCACGCTTGGCAGGATTTGAACCGGTTGGTGCTATCGTCGAAATTATGAACGAGGATGGCAGTATGGCGCGCCTGCCACAACTGATGGAAATTGCGAAGCGATTTGATATGAAAATAGTTTCCATCAAAGATTTGATCGCTTACCGTTTGCGTCACGAGTCTAATATTCAACGCGAAGTTGAAGTGGATTTGCCCACGGCTTTCGGTGATTTTAAAATGGTAGCGTATACACATTTGCCGACACAGCAGCAGCATTTGGCGATTTATAAAGGAACTTGGACCAAAGATGAAGGTGTCTTGGTGCGTGTACATTCCTCGTGCATGACGGGAGATATTTTCGGTTCCTGTCGTTGCGATTGCGGTCCTCAATTGCACAAGGCGATGGAACTTATCGAACAGGAAGGAAGAGGTGTCATAGTGTACATGAATCAGGAAGGGCGTGGAATCGGTTTGTTGAATAAATTACGTGCATATAAATTACAAGAGCAGGGTCGTGACACCGTAGAAGCTAACCTGGAATTGGGCTTTCAAATGGATGAACGCGATTATGGTGTCGGAGCACAAATTTTACGCGATTTACAAGCGTGTAAAATTCGTTTAATGACAAACAATCCGCGTAAGCGTGTAGGACTCATCGGTTATGGTTTGGAAATCATAGAAAATGTGGCATTGGAGATTGCGTCCAACGAACACAATTTGCAGTATTTACAAACAAAGCGTGATAAGCTTGGACATTCCTTAAAACTGGACAAGTAATAATTACTTGGGAATAGTATCAGCAGGAGTCGGAGTCGGCTCCTGTTTTTTATTGTTCTTTTTCGGCGCCTTTCTATTTGGATTAGATGACAACAAATAGGCCTTGTAACGTGCAAATAATTCTGCTGACGAATTAAATTCTTCTTTGTACATCACCGCAACACCTTGTGTGTACGGCGCGCTGGCATTAAGCATGGTATTATCATTAAAACGATTGAATGCACGTAATCGCACACGACCATCATCCGTAACCTTATACTCCGCGTTAAAATCTCCCACAAACTGTCCGGTACTGTTTGCAGATGTAGAATTCGGATTAAACAAACCGGCATTAACATCCACAATAAGCTTGTTGTTCAGCAATTGTGTACCCATGTACAATTTCAATTCTTGCGGCGACAAGTCATCATTCGGGCGGTATTTTACACCCACGTTCACATCAGTTGTAATTTGCGATAACCAATTGTTCAAAGTTCCTGCAACGAAATTACTAAGCAATGTACTACTGCCTCCTTCAAAATAATTATTCTGAGCAGATCCACCATCGCGATATTCCGATGGCATCATAAAACTATTCAAAACCATAAGCGACAACACCTGACGATTCCGTTCCAATTCCGTTTGCATATGTGCATTAACAGCTTCACGTATATTCTGATCGGCAGTTGGTAAAACAACAGAGAAACCAACATTCGGGTTCATCAACACGCTATCCAAATGCATAATAACCTGTACCGGATAATTTCTGCTGAATGCAGGATTGGTCGTATCAAACGGGAAGAAAGGTTCCACAGATGCATTCGTTTTGTAGATTGCATCCGCATCAATGATTGCCTGATAGGGATCGCCATTCCAGCGAATACTTCCACCTTTGGACAATTCGAACGGAACAAAAATTACATTCTTCATCGTAAACAGGTACTTCCCTTTATCAAGTGTATATTGACCTTTAATTGAAAAATCCCCCGACTGGCTGATATCCATTTTTAAATTTCCCGTACCTGAAGTCTGCATTTCATCGCCCACTGTTTCGTCAAATATGACATTAACGTCTGCAGCCGGAGTGATCTCCACATTCAAATGCAATTCCAATAAGTTACTTCTCAATTGTGATTTATTTTCTGTGGAATCGGTACTTACACTCTTATCAATAAAGCTGATAAATTCATTAGCACCGACCTCACTGGTGGATGTCATTGGCACATTAAACACCGAACGCATAGGTGTTGTGCGTACTGACTTAGTACCACCTAAAGCCGTTTTTGCGTTGATGTCAATTCGGATATCTCGATCTACAAATCCAAAGATGTTCATGAACCCTGTTGCAAAAACGCGACCGTAATACAATTCGTTATCACTGGCTTTTGTATTCAATATCATGAAATTTTTGAATGCCAAATCGAAGTCAAACTGAAAATTGGTAAAGTTGCTATGATACAAGTGTCCGTATACGGAAGCCGTATCTCCATATTCATCGGTAATTTTAAAGTCAGGGAAATAAATGGAATTTTCTTCCATAATAATTTCCTGCTTCACTGCGCGAATCCAAACATTCAAATAGTCAATATTCACTTTGCGCATTCCCGCCATCAACTTACCCGTAAATACAGGCTTTTTGAGCTCACCTGTCACGCGAATTTTACCATCAACATCACCAACAACCTGACTACAGAAATCCTTCAATAAAGGCTGCAACATACCCAATTGAATGTTCGTTAACTCCACTTTAATGTCTAACTGATCCAACTCCCGCTTCGGATAATAAAATCCACTAAACTGAATATTGTGAACTGATGCCTGACGACCGAAAAAGCCATTCAATACAATTCCCTGAGTCATCGTAGACCAGGATGATTTCACTTCCCCGTTACCAATGTGTTGTTCATTTACATATAACTGATGAAATTTATTAAAACTATTAATTTCAATAGTGTTATATACATTACTTAAACCTGATGTTCCCGTAACTAATCCTTTTAAGGTTAATCCGTCAGCAGCAGTGAAATAGTTCAAATGAGACAAATTAAAGTTGGTCAATCCTACGTGTAGCGTATCTATTGGATTTTCGGCAATGACACCATTCAGACTAATATCTTGCTGACCGGAAGTGACCAGCAATTGATCAAAGGAAATTGTAGTACCGTCAATCTTAAACTTATTTCGCTCATTAAACCGCCACAAAGAATCATTCAGGTATAATTCGGTATTGCGTATTCCACCGGAAATTATCTCGCCTGAATCCAGACGCAGTAACACACCAAATTGTCCTTCATTGCGCTTACTCCCCGAATTGACGTATTGGCCAAAACTGTTGATACTATCGCTACCACAGGTTGTTTTAATGTTCAGTTTCTGAATACTGATGCTATCACCGATTCGTATTGAATTAATCTTGCCCGAAAGTTCCAGTCGATTCTGAACAGGTTGCATCACGAAGTAAAAATCGTTGAACTGAGTGCCGTTATATTCAATTCCCTGCCTCGATGCAAAATTGAAATCG
Organism: Bacteroidota bacterium; assembly: GCA_021299855.1. GTDB lineage: Bacteria > Bacteroidota > Bacteroidia > Palsa-965 > Palsa-965. Next base: position 7,159 of record JAJTEY010000003.1, read on the forward strand.
ATACGTTTATTCGGTTGATTAAAATTTCCGTCTAATGTGGTTCCCGGCTTGATGTACAAATCGGGTAAAATAGATTCCAATGATTTACTGTTTCTGTTAAATCGCACCGACCACATAAAATCAGCGGGAATTGGCTGTTTGCGTACTCCTTTTTTCGGTTGTACGGGGTGAAACGTTTCCGGCAGATATCCCGACATAACATCCGAGAAAGCCTGACCCAATTGCAGCAATTCAAACTTTCCGGAAATCGTCGCATCGGCGATATCGGAATTCAATACAATTCGTCGTGCACCACTGCCATCAAATCCCATACTCAGCACAACATCATCAACGTGATAATTTTTCGATTTCTTCAAATAATTTATGTTTCTCAACAACAGTGTGCCGTCGATATCATCCACATTACTGCCGGTAAAATTCATATCCATCACTCCTGAAAGTTTGTGCACTTCCCCCCTCTTGGCATAACCGATTTTATCTAAACGAATGGAATCAATTTTTGCGGTAAAGTCAACAACAGCCTGTTTTGGACGAAAATCAACAGTTCCATCATATTGCAGAACCGCAGCAGGATCACGCATTGTAAATGCTCCTGTAAAAACATTACGCGCCAGAACAGCAGTATCAATTGTAATTGCAGAATATCGGTAGCCATCAAAAACTACACCGGTAGCCATACCGTTCGATACAGCGGCCTGCATAGTAGATTGACGCAAACCAAAACCTGAAATATTTCCGGATGCACTCACCGCTCCCATTCCATCAATTGCGAAGTACTTACCAACATTAAATTCCATCAGCGTAACGGCTCCTTTGTATTCGTATTCTCCATCTGACTCGCGCAACAGCATAGAAACATCGTCTGCTTCAACTGTACCAATATCAGTTTGCAACGCTGCATTGGCAATAAAATCAGTTACAAATCCTTCAAATTTCCCTTTCACCTTAAATCGTCCCAGATAACCGATATTTTCAGGAATTTCCAATGTCTTTCCTTCCTTGAACGGCGCAACGGGAATCGTCATTAAATCTTCACGACTGGAATAACCTTCAACAATTTTAAATTGCATATCCGTTGTTTCAATATCCGGTAAACCGTTAAAACGAAAATCTCCCTCTATATGCGTGTTTTTCCCGTAATCTATCACCAGATCCTCGCAACGTAGCGCAATTACACGACCGTGCGCTTCGCCGGACAGCGTCACAAATCGCTCAATTCCCATTAAATCGGGTGCGTAATAACCTAAATCTTTAAAGTGAACCTGACTGGTATCAAACCGCGCATGCATGATCACTTTATCTTCAAATTCATCTTCAAATTCATCGAACGTTGCGTAATGAAAACCTATTCGACCTTTGATTTTAGAATTCGGAGTTACGATGCTCAGATCATTCAGTTTAATGAATGTATCCGACGCAACTACATGTGTGTTCATTCCCAATAATTCAAACCCGCATTTTTCCTTGGCTTTCAGGTCATGCATGGTGATCTGAACGGAATCGCCTTTCGGATAAATCTCATCAAACGTGGTGTAAATATTCGTCACCCGAATATCTTCGAAATCCATTCCCCGATCGTTGTCGTCCCATCGCGTATCAATATATGCCACCGTGCAGTTTTCAAGTCGAACTTGCCCGATATTCACATCCCAAGGCGAACCGGAATCTGTTTTTGTTGTATCGCCTGAATCAAAATAGCGGACGATAAATTTGAAATTCAAACCTCGTTCGCCTTTGTATTTCTTAAGTTTCACAACTGCATCTTGCAGGACCACATCATCAACACTCAAATGTTGTTTGCTGTAGCTAAAACCGCTCATGTCAACTTTAATTTTTCCCGCATTGAGCAGTGTGTCCTGATGTAAATCCTGAATATAAACGCCTTCCAGCACAGCGTAGGTAAAAAATTCAATATCCACGCCCTTAACGGTAATGGTCGTTTTTAATTCACCGGATAAATAATTGGCAATTTTGCCTGCTGCCCATGTTTGTCCGCCCGGAGTTCGCAGGATGAGGTAAGCCACCAGCAAAAGAAATATCAGCGTGCCGAGGGTCCAGCCCAAAACACGGAGACTCTTTTTGATAATTTTGCGACTTAATTCGCGGATTGCCGACATTCGCACAAATTTAACGATAATGGCCCTGATTCTAGGGATTGAATCTTCCTGTGATGAAACTGCAGCTGCAATTGTAAAAGACGGCAAATTGCTTGCCAATATTGTGTCCGGCCAAGACGTGCACCAAAAGTGGGGTGGCGTTATTCCCGAATTAGCCTCCAGAGCGCATCAGCAGCAAATTGTACCCGTTGTTCATGCGGCTTTGAAACAAGCAGGAGTAGATGCCCGGGAAATTGACGCCGTAGCCGTAACACGAGGACCCGGACTATTGGGCGCATTACTGGTGGGACTCACATTTTCCAAGGCATATGCGAAAGCGCTGGGAATTCCGTTGATTGAGATCAATCATATGCATGCACACATGCTTGCGCACTTATCGTTTTGAAGAAATTGGCGCTACTGTTGATGATGCAGCCGGAGAAGCATTTGATAAAACCGCCAAAATACTTGGACTGCCATACCCCGGAGGTCCGTTAATCGACAAATACGCTGAATTGGGAAATCCGAAAGCATTTAAATTTCCGGATGCGCGCGAAGATCAACTGAATTTTAGTTTTAGCGGATTAAAAACGGCCGTGTTGTATTTCGTGCAGGCGCAACAAAAATCAAATCCGAATTTTGTGCAAGAACATTTGAATGATTTGTGTGCTTCTATTCGCCACACGATCGTTCAGTCGTTGTTGAAACGGGTTAAAGCAGCATCGCAACAAACCGGAATTAAAAATATTGCTATTGCCGGCGGAGTTTCTGCCAACAAAGGACTGCGAGCAGCACTGGCCGAAGAAGCGATAATTCAAAACTGGAAATTATATATTCCTCCTTTTGAATATTGCACGGACAATGCTGCAATGATAGCTATTAACGGATATTTCAAATATTTGAAAAAAGATTTCGCGTCATTTGATTGCGCCCCTCAACCACGCTATTCCGTATGAGTCTGTTAAAAGGCATACGCAGCACATTTGGTCCGCTTTTTCAGGCACCGGAAAGAGCTGATGGCAAGTTTCATCGCAAAGCAATTTCGCTTTTTATTTGGGCTGCTGTTGCGATAACGTCCATTCGGTATGTAGGTAGTTCAGATTTGGTATTGCGATTTTTTTCAGGATCAGATAGTACAATTGCTCAACACTTCCGTTTTTATTTCGGAATGGAGTCGCCTAATGCCCGCTTTTTTGAATTGTTGTGGTGGAGTTCAGTCATCATCACAGTTTATGCGGTTATTCCGTGCCTAATTATCAAGTTTGTTTGGAAGGAACAACTTCGCAATTACGGATTAAACATCAGCGGAATGCGCTATGGTTGGGGATTGTATCTGGTTTTATTTCTAATCATGATCCCGTTAGTCATTTATTTCGCAGGAACACCGGGATTTCAGGCGCGATATCCATTTTACAAACCGGCGCCGGGAGAGGCTTTGTGGCCCTGGTTCATACTTTGGCAAATTATATATTTTATTCAGTTTGGAGCATTAGAATTTTTCTTTCGCGGATTTATCACCTTGGGCTTACATCCGAAACTGGGCATTTATGCGGTTTATGTCATGATGATCCCGTATTGCATGATACATTTCGGGAAACCATTACCCGAAACCGTCGGAGCCATACTTGCAGGTTTAGCTTTAGGAGCATTGAGTATCAAAAGCAGATCAGTATATTGGGGTGTTGCAATACATTATGCGGTTGCGATAACCATGGATCTTGCCGCCTTATACCGATCAGGATTTTTTAATAATTAATTAAAATTATATAATATGAAAAAAGTAATTACCACCACCGGAGCTCCTGCTCCCATCGGCCCATATTCTCATGCAGTGCTAACCGGGAATATGCTGTTCATTTCGGGACAAGTTGGAAAACATCCTGAAACCGGCGCCATTCACAACGAAAATATTGATGCAGAAACAACTCGTGTGATGGAAAATTTAAAAGCTATTCTGAATGAAGCCGGCATGGACTTTTCGAATGTTGTTAAAACAACCATTTTTTTAACTGATCTGAACAATTTCTCCAAAGTAAATGCGGTTTACGGATCTTATTTCACTGCTGATTTTCCGGCACGTGAAACCGTTCAGGTCTCCAGATTACCACTGGATGTGAACGTGGAAATTTCCATGATTGCGGCGAAATAAAAGATGTGCGGAATTTCAGGTACGATGAGTTTGAAGGGCGTTTTAAACCTGCCCGAATCGCGCGTACCCGAAACTTTGCAAGCATTAAGACATCGGGGGCCTGATGGATCCGGACATTGGAAGAACAACACTATTGCACTTTTTCATTCCCGACTATCCATCATCGATTTGGATCCTCGTTCCTTACAACCCATGTGGAACAAGGAACGTAGTGCTGTTATCGTATTTAACGGTGAAATATTCAATTACCGTGAATTGCAACAACAGTATAATATTCAGTGTTCGACGCACAGCGATACTGAAATTTTGATGCACTTGCTCGATCGTTTCCCTGCAGAAGAAGTACTTCCTCAGCTTACGGGTTATTTCGCGTTGGCGTATTATCGGGTTAAGGAAAATGAACTGCTATTAGCCAGAGATCGTTTCGGAGAAAAACCGTTATATGTTTTTGAAGACGATAACACGATTAGTTTTGCCTCAGAGCCGGAAGCATTGATTCGGATGGGAATGAAAGTAGCATTAAACCATGAAGTGTTGTATCATTTTCTACATTTCAATTATGTACCGGCGAACTTATCCTTGTTTAAAGGCGTGACACAATTAGCTCCGGGACAATTATTGCGGGTTAAGCATGACAATATCACTAAAAATGAATGGTACACGCTACCTAAACCTTCAGCATCTATAACAAACCTTCATGGTGCCAAAAACGAATTGCACAGCTTAATGGAAAGTGCGGTTCGTTCTCGCATGGTTGCTGATGTACCTATCGGCGGTTTTTTAAGCGGAGGAATCGATTCATCTATTGTTTGTGCTTTGGCAGTTCGAGATAATACAAGCTTTCGAACGTTTTCCATCGGATTCAGCGATGCCTCCTATTTTGACGAAAGCCGTTACGCAGAAGAAGTAGCGGAACATATTGGATCAGCGCATACCACATACAAAATTTCAAGTCGCGATATCTTAGATAGTATCGAACCATTACTAAAGCTTCAAAGTGAACCTTTCGCCGACTCTTCTGCATTAGCAGTTAATGTTTTGTGCAAATCGGCTCAGCATAAAATTAAAGTAGCGTTAACAGGTGATGGCGCAGATGAACTTTTCGGCGGTTACAACAAGCATACAGCAGAATTCAGATTAAGAAATAATACGTTGTGGAATGCTGCTGTTAATGCGGGCACGCCAATCCTCGGTATTATTCCCGCTTCGCGCGCATCAGCAACAGGAAATATCGCACGGAAGCTCCGGAAATACAAAGAAGGATTACAACTCAATCCAAACGATCGCTATTACCGTTGGACCGGTTTTACTAATAAATCAGATCTCGTTAAGTTGTTGCGTGCCGATTTTGTTATCGATGAAGCAGCAATTGAATCAATTCGAATAAGTATTTCCGACAAAGTAGAAAGTTTCAACGATGTGTTGTACAACGACATCAGAACCGTATTACCGGGTGATATGCTGGTTAAAGGAGATCGCATGAGTATGCGGAACGGATTGGAAATTCGTTCACCCTTCCTCGACCATCGCATTGTAGAATACGCATTACGATGTCATGAACAGCTGAAGAATAATGGCAAAAAAGGTAAACTCCTGTTGCGCGAAGCATTTAAAAACGAACTCCCCTCCTCTGCTTTCGAACGTCCTAAAAAAGGGTTTGAAGTACCGCTGCAACAATGGCTTCGAAACGATTTGCGCCACCTGACAGAGCGTTATTTAAATCAGGATTTTTTGGAAAATCAACGTATTTTTCAAAATACTGAAGTTCAGGCCTTGCTAAAACAACTACATTCCAACAATCCGGGTGATGCAGCTGCTCGCGTTTGGGGATTACTGACGTTTAACTGCTGGTACGCAAAATATCTGATGTAAGATGACTAAAGTATTGCGCATCATCAATCGGTTCAATTTGGGTGGACCAACACACCATGTGGCTTACCTCACCAAGTACATGGCTCCGGAATACGAAACAATTCTCGCGGGCGGTGAAAAAGATGCATCTGAAGCCAGCAGCGATTATATCGTAAAGCAACTTGATCTTCATCCGGTAGTTATTGCAGAAATGCGCCGCTCTATTAATCCTTTCAACGATTATAAAGCGTACAAAAAAATCAAAGCTTTGATTAAAGAGCATCGGCCCGATATTGTACACACACATGCTTCAAAGTCAGGTGCATTGGGACGTTTAGCAGCTTATCATTGTAAAGTTCCTGTAATTGTGCATACGTTTCATGGGCATGTATTTCATTCATATTTTAACCCACTTATTACCAGTATTTTTAAAATAATTGAACGTTACCTCGCCAATCGAAGTCATGCCATTATTGCAATAAGCGAGCTTCAAAAACAAGAACTGGTGAACGAACATCACATTTGCAGCGAAGAAAAGGTGCATGTGATTCCTCTTGGTTTCGATCTGGAACGCTTCTATACTAATATCGATCATAAACGAAGCGAGTTTCGTAAAGCATGGAATATTGAGGCAAATGAACTGGTAGTAATGATCATCGGGCGTTTGGTTCCGATAAAAAATCACGAGCTCTTTTTGCGTGGTGTGGCCCAAGTCAAGCAGAAATGTGGAGTCGCGTTTAGAGCTGTAATTCTAGGCGATGGTGAAACACGTGCGTCTTTGGAAAAAATTTGTGAAGAATTACAGCTCTCGTATTCCGGTTCCGGAGCTGTACAAACTGAAGTACTTTTCACGTCCTGGATTCGTGAAGCAGATGTTGCTCTTGCCGGTGCAGATATAGTTTGCTTAACTTCCTGGAACGAAGGAACTCCGGTAAGTTTAATTGAAGCACAGGCAGCAGGTAAACCAATTGTCACCACTGCAGTAGGCGGCGTTGAAAACGTTGTCATTCCCAATGAAACAGCGTTCTGTGTAACGCCGGGCGACACGCACCAATTTGCAGAACAGTTGGAAAAGCTTGTTGTTTCTGCAAATTTACGTGCGCAATTGGCGACGAAGGGACGTGAACACGTCATGAAAAAGTTTCACTACATCCGTTTGGTGAACGACATGAAAAGCCTCTATGAGCGACTATTATCGCACCGGAAGCGCTAAAAATGCTATATTTGGCAGTTATAGCAGACTACCTAACAGTCCTTTATGAGAAACTTTTGGAAGAAATGGTGGAGCATATTGCCGGTTTTGGCTGTGCTTTTAACTATGAATTCATGCGGTGTATTGAATCAGAACATCATGTTACGTACACCGAAAGAATATCAATTTGATCCGTTACCCGCTGATAGTGCATTGGCAAAAGAGTACAAACTATCTCCGAATGATGTCATCGAATTACGTCTTTTTGCGAACGATGGCTTCAAAATGATCGACATCATTTCATCAGGAGGAAGTAACAATACCGGAACTAACCTGATGTTGCGCAACGGTTTGGAATATACACTGGATCAAGCAGGAATCTGCAAATTACCGATCGTTGGTAACGTTGTTCTTTCCGGGATGACTTTGCGTGAAGCTGAAAAACATTTGGAAGATCGCTACTCGGAATTCTATGTTAAACCGTTCGTAATCCTTCAGGTTATTAACCGACGAGTAATTGTTTTCCCCGGAGAAGCAGGAACCGCAAGGGTTATAAATCTCGTAAATAACAATACAACGGTTATCGAAGCATTGGCTTTAGCTGGAGGGATTAGCGCTAACGGTAAGGCTCAGAATATTAAACTTATTCGTCAGACCAAGGACCCGAACAAACCTTACATCTACAAATTGGATCTTTCCAAAATTGACGGCATAAAACAAGGTAACATGGTTGTTCAAACAAACGACATCATTTATGTGGAGCCTCGTAAACGCTATGCATCGCAGACATTAAGAGAAGTAACCCCCGTATTGTCCTTGCTGACCAGCATGATCACCTTCTACTTCCTCGTGCAGCGCTTCTAGAACTATGTTGCAAGCCCAACTAACAGACACAAACGAAAACCTCGAACGGTACAAACAACGTCTGACTAATTATAGCGGTGAGTTTGAATTGGGGTTGTTTCTCTTTGTCGCTAAGCGATCTTTGATTTGGGTGTTTCTTTTTTTGGCGATAGCCTTGGGCGGAATTTGGTTGTACCTACGATATGCACAAACCATTTACGAATCGAGCGCTGTAATTCAAATCAACACTGAAAATAATGCCCGCATGCTCAATGTTGACATGATGGGCATGGACGATCAAAACAATCTTGCTGCTGCAATCGAAATGATTCGTTCACAGGAGTTCATGAAACGCGTTCTGACGAAGCTGCCGTTACAAGTAAGTTATTACGCGGAAGGGACGATTAAAACCAACGAGCACTATAAGTCATCTCCATATACGGTGAACTTTACTATTAAAGACGCTGCTATTCATAACGTTCCCATTACCATTGAGTTTAACGCGCAACGTAACGGTGGACGTGTTGAATACATGATGGGCGGCGCTTTAAGTGAATCTAACTTTAAATTTAACAAGTGGGTTGAATTGCCGCATGCATCAATCCTGATTAGCGGAGATATTGCCCGATTAAATCAAATGCTCGATGCTGATGGCGGAAATAACACCTACTATTTCACATTGAATAATCAGGAAGACGTCGTAACCCGCTACACGCCTTTAATGAGTGTAGTATTGTTAAATGATGCGGCCAAAACCTTAAAGCTTTCATTTACGGATCAGAATCCATTGAAGGCATATGATATTGCTAGTATTGCGGCTCAGGAATTTATTGAGTACGACATCGAAAAGCGAAGTGAAAGTTCGAAGAAGTCTCTGGCGTTTATCAATGATCAACTGGCTTCCGTAACAAATCAGTTGCACATTTCAGAGGATTCTATGAATCGTTTTAAAGAACAGCATAACATCATGGATAATGATCAGTTGAACCTTTTCAATTTGAATCGCTTTGGTTCTATTGAAGATCAGCTGACCTTAGTTGAATTAGAAACAACCGTTCTGTCTGAAATTAAAAATCGTCTTGCCGATAAGAACGTAGATGTAAAATCGATTTTATCCCTTATATCCGGAACTCAGAGTGCATCCAGCCTCACAATTCCGTTAAACAATTTATACGGTTTGATATCAGAACGTGATGTCGCTTTATATTCCGTGACACCCAATAGTGAAGTTATTCGCGCATTGAATTTCCAGATTGATACACAGAAAAGCATCATTATCGCCAGTGTAAATTCTTTACTGGATCAATCGTTGATTCGTAAAAAGGCACTTCAGGATAAGTTGACAGAATATGGCGGAAAAATTCCTGCCGAAGATCAAAAGCTGGTAGAATTTCAGGGATTGAAGCGTCTGTATGCAGTAAATGAAAAGTTTTATAACATACTGTTAGAGCGCAAAACAGAGTTAGCTATCGCAGAAGCCGGCTTCACTGCAAAGCATCTGATTTTAGAAAAAGCGCATGTACCTCAAACACCTATTAGTCCAAATAAGAAAATAACTATATTCACTGCGCTATCCATTGCATTCCTCCTCAGTTTAATCGTCATCATTGTTCGTTACCTTTTGCACGATACGATTAATTCATTGAATGAAATCATGAAGCAGACACAAGCTTCTATCAGCGCTCTTGGTATTATTCCTAAATACAAAAACATTGTTCCGGTATCACAATTGTTGATCGATAAGAATCCAAAATCATTGATAGCTGAAGCATTTCGATCATTACGAACTAATCTGCAATTTATTTCCAGCACTTCGGGATCTAAAGTGATGGCCATTACATCCACCATTTCCGGAGAGGGAAAAACATTCGTTGCTATTAACCTGGCAGGAATAATCGCCTACTCGGGAAAAAAGGTAATTATCCTCGATCTGGACATGCGTAAACCTAAAATCCACTTAGGTTTCAATGTAACCAACGATAAAGGCATGAGTACATTGCTCATTGGCAAAGAACAAATTTCAGATTGCATCAAAAAATCGAATCTCGAAAACCTTCATTTCATTACTGCCGGTCCGATTCCACCTAATCCTTCGGAATTAATCATTTCCGATCGTATGAAGCAGATTATCGAAGAGTTGAAACATACGTATGATATGATCATTATAGATAATCCGCCGGTAGGGTTAGTTACGGACGGTATCGCCATGCTAAAATGTGCGGATTATCCGGTCTATGTATTCCGTACGGATTATTCGAAACGCAACTTCATCCAGATTGTGGATCGCTTGTACAATGAGAATGACATTAAGAAACTTTCTATTGTGCTTAACGGCATCGACGCAGACCGACGCGGATACGGCTATAACTACGGTTACGGATATGGTTATGGTTACGGACAGGGATATTACGATGATGATAAAGAATCGAACCTTAACACAGGTTGGAGAAAATTTATTTCAAGAAAGAAACGATGAAAGTAATTGAAACCGGTATTGAAGGTTTGATGATCATCGAACCTAGAGTATTTGCCGACGCTCGAGGATATTTTTACGAAACGTATAATAAAACTGCATTTGTTACTGCAGGAATTACCGAAGAGTTTGTGCAGGATAATCAATCCTTGTCGCAAAAAGGCGTTTTACGCGGGCTGCACTTTCAAGCTCCGCCTTTTGCTCAGGGCAAATTGGTTCGTGTTATCCATGGTGCTGTTCTTGATGTAGCGGTTGATATTCGAAAAAACTCTCCAACATACGGTCAACATCGAACTGTAGTGCTTAGCGGTGAGAACAAAACCCAATTTTACATTCCACCGGGATTTGCGCATGGATTTTTAACATTGGAGGATCATACGATATTCGCATACAAGTGCACTGGATTTTACAACAAAGGTTCGGAAGGCTGTTTATTGTGGAATGATCCCAACCTGAACATCAATTGGAATTTCGAACTTCCACAGTTGTCTGAAAAAGACCTCGCAGGAGAAGCATTCATTAATTTTAATTCACCTTTCTAATCTGTGGTATTAACCATTTGCGGTTCTGAATTATTCGGTGCAATTTTAATACCGGCAAGCACAGCGGATAATTGCGATCCGTGCAGACGAAATAACACATGACAAGTAATCACATCCTCATTTATGCAGGATTTTTTATCGTCACTTTATTAATATCGTTCTTACTGAATGGTCTGTTGCTTCGCTTTGCTCAATCCTTAGGTATTCGAAATGCATCCGAAGTAATGCGCTGGAGTGCACAACAAAAGCCGGCGTTGGGCGGCATCGCGTTTTTTCTGGTGTTTCTTCTTTCAATAGCATGTTACTCAATTTTCTTTCCATATCGGTTCATGCCATTGGACAAACAGTTACTCGGAATGATTGCAGCTGTGACACTTGCTTTTCTGATGGGGCTTGCGGATGATTCGTATAACACTCGACCAATATTAAAATTTGCTGTTCAAGTCCTATGCGGAATAGTTTTGATCTTGACAGACTTACATATCAAATTTTTCAGTGTCCAGGAATTAAATTATGCTTTTACTATGCTGTGGGTTGTGGGAATGATGAACTCGATCAACATGCTGGACAATATGGATGCCATTGCATCAACGGTTTCAATTTTTGTATTAATGACCAGTTTGATGATTATCGTTATTCACCAAGATTATTTCAATCAGGATGTTTTAGTCATTCTGGGCATTACAGGTGCATTGGTCGGATTTTTATTCTACAACTTGCATCCGTCCAAAATTTATATGGGCGACACCGGCAGTCAGTTTTTGGGAATTGTATTGGCCATTTTAGGCATCAAATACATGTGGAACAGCAGTGACATACACGGACAGTTTATTTCATCCAAGCAGTTCATTATTGTGGCGTTGGCATTCATCTTGCCGTTAACGGATACCACTACAGTGGTGATAAACCGACTATTAAAAAGAAAGTCTCCATTCATAGGTGGGCGCGATCATACCACGCATCATTTATCGTATCTTGGTTTGTCTGATAGTCAGGTCGCGTTGGCATTTTGCGGCATATCAGTGGTTTCCATGTTACTAGTTCTCGTTATTCAAACCGGAAATCAGAATTGGGGATGGAAACATATTATTATTTTCGCGCTCTACTTTCTCATGGTTTTTGGAACTTTGTATGCAGTAACGCGGTTAACGCGTCCTCCGAAAAACGATGAAAAAAGCAATAACTAAAACTTCCGCCTTCATTAAACGCTGGTACAAGCACTTGTTGGCTTTGCCTTCATTAATGCTGATGGTATTGCTGATTAAGTTGTTCAACTATTCCGCTAAAGATCCGCTATCTGACGAAGATTATCGCGACTATTTCGTTGCGAACTATAAAGTGTTTTCAATTACCGTTCCCAAAGATTTAAACTTTTGCGGCGAACAAGTTCCTCTCGAAGATTTCACGGTGTATGAAGCGGCAGAGAAAGAATTATTAATCAACACGTATTGGCAGTCTCAGTCGATGGTGATTCACAAACGTGCTGCACGATGGTTGCCCGTTATTGAACCTATTATCAAAAAACACAATCTTCCCGATGATTTGAAATACATTGCTATCGCAGAAAGTGGTTTGCAGCAAGTAGTTTCACCGAAAGCAGCTTCTGGTTTCTGGCAATTTCTGGATTACACGGGTAAACATTACGGACTCGAAATTTCGGAAGATGTTGATGAGCGTTATCATGTGGAGAAAGCTACAGAAGCAGCTTGTCGTTACTTTAAGGAAGCTTACACACATTATGGAAACTGGACGTTGGTAGCCGCATCGTACAATTTGGGTATGGGTGCGTTAGACAAACAATTGGAGAAACAGAAAACAAATTCCTACTACAAGTTATATTTAAATGATGAAACCGCACGTTACATATTCCGTGTGCTCGCTTTTAAGGAAATTATTTCCCGTCCGAAAATGTACGGTTATGCTATTCGTAAAAAAGATCTTTACGCCCCTATTCCGGTACGTTACGTTGAAGTAGACAGCATAGTAACCGATTTAGTGAACTTCGCTATACAACAAGGGTCTTCCTACAAAGTATTGAAATATCTTAATCCCTGGCTGTTACGTTCTTCACTGAGTAATCCGGGCAAAAAAGTTTACCGTATTGCTTTTCCGTTAAATGGCACAACTATTCTCGGACTAGAGGATGAACCTGTTGTTGTAGCAACGTCAAAACCTGATACTGCGAAATATTTAACCAAAGCGGATGTACTGCGTGATTCATCTCGAACAAACTTACATCTGGTGCACAGTGGTGAAACATGGGCTTCCATTGCAGAAAAATATCATGTAAGCGAAACGGAACTGTTAAAGGCCAACAACAAAAAGGCAAGTGAAGTGTTGAATCCCGGAGACAAGGTGTTGTTGCCGACCAATAAGTAACATAATGAAAGCAAGTAAAGAGCTTCCTCCAATAGCGGAAAGCGAGAACGAATATTTAGAAGTGACTGGTGCGCGCATGCACAACTTAAAAAATGTGAGCACACGAATTCCGCGCAATCAACTTGTAGTGATTACAGGATTAAGCGGCAGTGGAAAATCTTCACTAGCATTTGATACGATTTACGCAGAAGGTCAACGTCGTTACATTGAAACCTTCTCCGCTTATGCACGTCAATTTCTAGGAGATTTGGAACGTCCTGATGTGGACAAGATTACCGGTTTAAGTCCGGTGGTTTCCATCGAACAAAAAACAGTAAGCAAAAATCCACGCTCAACTGTAGGTACGATCACTGAAATATATGACTTCCTGCGCTTGTTGTTTGCTCGTGCATCCGATGCGTATTCGCACGTTACCGGTGAACGAATGGTGCGATACAGCGATGATCAGATTATTGATTTGATCTTGTCCGTTTATGCGAATCAGAAAGCGGTCATCCTTGCTCCTGTTGTGAAAGGACGAAAAGGTCATTACCGCGAGTTGTTTGATCAGATTCGTAAACAAGGTTTTTTACGCGCGCGGGTAGATGGGGAAATTATAGAATTGACTGCACGTGTTCAGCTTGATCGTTATAAAGTACACGATATCGAAATTGTTATTGATCGAATTCAGGTAACTAGTGAAGATCGTCAACGTGTTGTGGATGCAGTAAAAACTGCGTTAAAGCACGGCAAAGGAACAATGATGATTGCAGACGCCAACAACGAGGTGCGTCATTTCAGTAGACATTTGATGTGCCCTACTTCAGGCATCGCATATGATGATCCTGCTCCGAATTTGTTTTCGTTTAATTCTCCATACGGCGCATGCCCAAAGTGCAATGGTCTTGGTAGCATTTTGGAAATCGATATCAATAAAATCATTCCCAATAAAAGCAGAAGTATTAAATCCGGTGCAATTATTCCGATTGGTGATTTTAAACCATCATGGATATTTCGCCAGCTGGAAGCATTAGGAGACAAATTCGGATTCAAACTCACCGATCCTGTAAGTTCACTAACGGAAGAAGCGCTCAATGCCGTATTATTTGGCACGGAAGAAATGCTGAAAGTGAAGAATGACCAGTATAGCAGCGGCACTTCATATGCGATGGCGTTTGAAGGTATCGTAAACTTTCTTGCACGTCAGGAACAAGAAGGTACTGCAGGACTTCAGAAATGGGCGCAGGAATTTATGAATGAGGCAGTGTGCCCGAAATGCAACGGTACGCGTTTGAAAAAAGAAGCTACCTATTTCCGCATTGACGAAAAGAATATCGCCGAACTCTGTGCGATGAGTTTAAGCGAATTGAAAAATTGGTTGCAAGGTATTGAGCAACGCATCAGCGAACGTCAACTTAAGATTGGTGCTGATGTATTAAAAGAAATTAATTCTCGCTTAGGATTCTTGCTTGATGTTGGTTTAGATTATCTCAGTATTGATCGCAGTTCCCGTTCGCTATCCGGAGGTGAAGCTCAGCGTATTCGACTCGCGACACAAATCGGATCGCAACTTGTAGGTGTATTGTATATCCTCGACGAGCCCAGCATCGGATTGCACCAACGCGATAACGTTCGTTTGATTGATTCGCTAAAAAACCTGCGTGATATCGGAAATTCTGTCGTCGTTGTTGAACACGACAAAGAAATGATTCTAGCCGCCGATTATGTTTTAGATATAGGCCCCAAAGCCGGTGTGCACGGTGGTGAAATTGTCGCGGAAGGAACACCTCATGAACTGTTGAAGTTCAACACGCTCACTGCAGACTATATAACAGGTAAAAAATCAATCCCGGTGCCTGCGGAACGACGCAAAGGAAATGGCAAATCAATTGTTCTGGATCAATGTACGGGACATAATTTGAAAAATGTGACGGCCGAGTTTCCGTTAGGGAAATTAATTTGTGTTACGGGCGTAAGCGGAAGCGGAAAATCATCATTAATCAATGAAACGCTATTTCCTATTCTGAACAAACATTTTTATCGCGCAGAAAAAAAACCATTACCGTACAAACGTATTCACGGGCTTGAATACATCGACAAGATTATTGATATTGATCAATCACCAATCGGTAGAACACCGCGTTCTAATCCAGCTACGTACACCAATATGTTCAGTGATATACGCAGTTTATTTGCGGAATTACCCGAAGCAAAAATTCGAGGTTATAAACCCGGACGCTTTTCCTTCAACGTAAAAGGCGGACGATGCGAAACTTGTCAAGGCGCAGGATTAAAAACCATTGAGATGAATTTCCTGCCCGATGTTTATGTACACTGTGAAGCTTGTAACGGCAAAAGATACAATCGTGAAACATTAGACATACGCTATAAAGGCAAATCGATTAGTGATGTTTTGAATATGACGATTGAGCAAGCTGTTGAATTTTTCGAAAACCAGCCTTCCATATTACAACGTGTAAAATCTTTGTATGAAGTAGGACTTGGATACATCACATTGGGGCAGCAAAGCACAACGCTTTCAGGAGGAGAAGCTCAGCGTGTGAAATTGGCAACAGAGTTGGCGCGTAAGCAAACAGGAAAAACATTATACATTTTGGATGAGCCAACAACAGGTTTACACTTCGAGGATATTCGCATATTATTGGAAGTGTTGCAGCGTTTAGTTGATCAGGGCAATACCGTAATTGTGATTGAGCACAATATGGATATAATTAAAGTTGCTGATCATATCATTGATCTTGGACCTGAAGGAGGAAAAGGCGGAGGGCAAATTCTAGCGACCGGAACACCCGAACAAGTGGCTAAACATCCGACAAGTTTCACTTCGCATTTCCTTCGCGAAGAACTAAAGGCTTAAGTTTGGAACCTATATTGCAACAGTATATTAAAACTAGTATATGACTAACGAGGATAAGATTAGAAGAGCGTTTGAAAATAAAGATTGGAATGAAATTAAAGCCGGCGACTCGTGGCAGATTTTCAAAATCATGTCCGAATTTGTGGAAGGGTTTGAGAAGATGGCGAAAATCGGACCATGTGTGTCGATATTCGGTTCTGCGCGTACTAAACCGGACAATCCATACTACTTGCTGGCAGAAGAAATTGCTTTGAAGTTGACAAAGGAAGGTTACGGAATTATCTCCGGTGGTGGTCCCGGAATTATGGAAGCTGCCAACAAAGGTGCCAAATCAGGTGGCGGAAAATCGGTAGGACTTAATATTCGTTTACCGTTCGAACAATCTGGTAATATTTATATCGACGCTGACAAGTCGCTCGTCTTCGATTATTTCTTTGTCCGCAAAACCATTTTTCTCAAATACTCGCAAGGATTTGTTGCAATGCCCGGAGGATTTGGAACATTGGATGAATTATTTGAAGCATTAACATTGGTTCAAACTTCAAAAATTGCGCACTTCCCGGTGGTGTTGGTCGGAAGTTCATATTGGGGAGGTTTGTTAGATTGGATCAAACAAACATTATTGGAGAAAGAAAAAAATATCAGCCCCGGTGATCTGGATTTGTTTCATGTTGTTGATACAGCTGACGAAGCAGTTCGTATCATTACCGATTTCTACTCGAAATACAATTTGAAGCCGAACTTCTAAGGAACTAACAACACCTTGTTAAGAAGTCCATTTGTAGCATACTACAACAAACAAAGCATCCTATAACGCTGAAACGCTTTATCCATAAGCATTTCAGCGCTTTTAATTACAGCCTGTCAACATTACCCTGTTTACAACTGCAGGTACATACAACCCTTAAAGCTTAAGCCTTCTGATAGTTTTGTTCAAGGAGTATACCCTGAACCCAATGATCAAAACGCGCTATCAGACTTTTATTACCTCAATTACCAGTGTGGGGAATATAGGCTCTTCCGACTTGTGCGCACAGGACAAAATTCATGCCCCCTTTTTTAGTGCAGGCATTTCAACTTTTAGCGGATTAACGGATGTAAATTCTCACCTGTTCGGAGGTAGTAATTTCAGAATTGGTTACCACGTCAAATTCGAACTTCGTATCAACGATTGGTTTGGTGCAGGATTAACAGGTTCGTTCGGTAAACTTTACGGACAAGATTGCACAATTGGCTTGAATAGAAACTTTCAGACCAATTTGCTCAACGGCTCACTGTATGGTGCTATTTATTTTGCCAATGATCAATGGATGAGCAGAAAGGCGCCACTTCAGCCGTATCTCTCAATTGGGTTCTCTTATTTTCAATTCGATCCATATTCTGATCTGCCTGATAAAAATAACTCAATTTATCACTATTGGTCGGACGAAACCATTCGCGATAAGGACGAAGCATCGGGGTATTTTCTGACACCTCAGCTTACGCGTGATTATGTGAATGAAACACGCCTCACCGACTCTGCCGATAATTACGCACGTTACTCGTTTGCTGTACCATTAATTATTGGTGGACGATTTGCAATAACCGGAAGTTTCGGTGCTGAAGTATATTTTACATGCAACATAGCGTTTACCGATCGCATCGATCATTACACCAGCGGTGGCAATGACAGCTGGATGAATTTCGGATTTGGCTTGTATTATACAGCGGATAAGCAGAAGGAAAAACAACGCGCTAAAGAAGAAGAACTGTGGAGAGAATTAGAAGAACAAGCCAAACGTGAAGAACAAGAGAAGGATAAGGCTACTAAAACAGATTCCACTGCTACGAATTGTATGACAGCTGAATTTGTAAGTGTCGACTACAAAAAGGATTGCAAAATTACAGCAGTTGAAATTAATCGTGGAATCGATTCTTTCTTCGATGGCGAAACCGATTGGACCGTTGACAAAATCAATCGTCTGATAGATTACTTCTTTGAACAATAAACCGGAATAGTAAAGTATATGATTCGACCACTGATTCTAATTGCACAAGTATTGTTTGGCTTTCTGGCTGCCTGGTTTTCAAACACGCCAACGGCTGAAGTTAAAGCGCCATCAAGTGTTGAGCCGGGTACTTCTTTCACGATTGAAGTGAAAATTCATCCTAATGGTGTTGAAGATTTTATGCGGTATGCGATGACCTTACCGGAAGGTTGGTCTGCTGAAGAAATTAAAAACGATGGTGCTACTTTCTTGTTTCAGCAACAAAGTGCTCGTTTCGTTTGGTCACGCGTGGAGGGTCGCAAGGAACTCAATATTTCATTTAAGGTAAATGTTCCGGCAAATGCTTACGGCGAAGTAGAACTAACCCACAAAATTTCTCACGCGGTAGATAATTTACCAAGTCATGTGCCATTAACTCCATTAAAAATTAAAGTGGGTTCAGGTACAGCATCAAACAATACGCCTGTCGCATCGGTAACTACAACACCTCCTACAGACACACTGGAACCGGAGCCTGCACAAGTAACAGCTTACCGTTCCATTTCAGAAATTCAAAAAGGTGAGTATTTGGTAGATATTACACTAACTAAAGGCGAAATCAAAAACTTCGCAAAAATTCAGGATTCCCTCCCTGGCGGCATTACAGCTCGCGCAGAGAAGAAAACCGGAAGCGATTTTGAATTTAAAAACGGGGTAGTAAAATTTACCTGGTTCCAAATTCCTTCTGCTAACATGATTAATGTTCAATATGTAATTGTTGTTGATCCGGATGTAGATGGCGTACAAACTATTAATGGTTTCTTCTCGTACGTTGAGCACGACAAAGGACGCTTGTTGAATATCGAGCCAACTAAATTTACTGTTGTAACGAATCCTGCATTAACGCAAAACACTACACCTGACAATACTTCACCTAATAACATTACTACCACAGGTAATCACCTACACCAACAATTCAAAATAATCCTATAACAACTACTACTCCAACGACAACCGCTAATTCAGATAATTCAAATTCGAATTATTCCGGTAACGGTTCATTAAGCGCCGGTAACAAAACATCATCAGCCGGTTTAGTTTATCGCGTACAGATAGCTGCAATGTCTCGTCATGTACCTGTTTCATATTATCAAAGCACCTACAGCCTAAGCGAAACGATCAACTTGGAACAAATTGATGGTTTGCATAAGTACACCGTTGGTAATTTCAATGAATATCGAAGTGCACGTGATCATCGCGAGGCCGTTAAAAACAAAGGTGTTCAGGGACCATTTGTTGCTGCATACAGCAATGGAAAGCGTATTACGGTGCAGGAAGCCCTTATGATCAGCAGCCAAAAATGGGTTCGCTAGTCATTAATGACGAATTGTATTAAATTTGTTAGGTATGAGAAGAAGTATTTTAACGTGTTGTATAGCGTTGACTGGAGCGCTGCTTTCGGCTCAAACCGATACAGCGGATGTCGTTCCTACTTTATCATACCCGACAGACACAACTCCAAAACCTGCACCTAAACCATTTGTATTTAAACCAACACTAGGTTTAGGCGTTGGCACATTCTCGTTTTTCGGTGATGTATATTCCAAGAATCTAGCCAATTTTCAGGTTGCAAATATTGGTTACGAATTATCCATTTCACAGAAAATAGCACCCGGCTTACGTTTTGGCTTTTATACATTATTCGGTAATATGGAAGCTAACGAACGATTACTGACTCGTAATGTAAATTTCAGAAGTCAGATTCGTGCTGGGGGTGGTCATTTAGAATACAACTTCGAACAATTGCTTAAACCAAACCGAAATATATCTCCTTGGATTTCTGTTGGGTTCGAGTCATTTGAATTTTTGAGTAAAGCGGATCTATACGATCGTAACGGATTGATGTACCACTATTGGTCAGATGGATCCATTCGCAGCATGCCCGAGAATCATCCGTTCGCATGGCAAGCTTCATTTTTACAACGTGACTACGTGTACGAATCGGATATACGTGAATTAAATCTTGATGGGTTTGGCAAATATGCTGAACGTTCTTGGGCTGTTCCTGTAGGTGTTGGATTCAATATGCACATCAGCGAAAAGTGGGATGCCCGAATTGGTGCTACCATACACTTCACATTCACCGATCATGTTGATGGCATTACGGAAAATAGTGTTGGTACACGTGCCGGAAATTCGAAGAACGATCATTTCGTGATGTCGGCATTTTCTATTCGTTACAATCTTACAGGCCCTAATTCCACCACGGATGAAAACGGTAACGATCCGTACGAGAATGTGGATTATCTGGCAATGGATAAAGATGATTATGATGGCGATGGAGTAATAGATTTTAATGATTCCTGCGGTGAAACTCCGAAAGGTGTACCCGTTGATGCTAAAGGATGTCCTCTGGATGCTGATGGCGATTTAACTGCCGATTATCGTGACGATGAAGCTGGCACTCCGACGACATTAATTGCAGACGAATTTGGTGTTGGATTATCAGACTCGATGATCTTATACAAGTGGGAACGTTACATGGATTCCACAGGTAAGTTCGCTCCAACTGTAGTTATTAATTCTAATGAAGGTAAGACAGGAACAGCACCCGGAGACAAAAAAACGTACATGGTACTTTTGGGTAAATACAATTCCGGTATTTCCAATGCACAGATGATGAAGTTCCTGAGCGTACCGGATATTGCCACCTTCCCGGAAAGCGATTCATCAACCGTTTATACAGCAGGTAAATTCGGTGATATGCGTGATGCTGAGAAACGCAGAAAACAACTGGAAGCTGAAGGATTTAACAAACCTGTGATAGTTTATAGAAGTGCTGACGGAAAGTTTGTAGAAGTTAATGATGTCTTCGTAAACAATAGCGGAGGATCTTCAAATAACGGAAATAACAATAGTGGAAATAACGGTGGAAATAACTCTACCGCCGGAAATAATTCGGAGAATAACTCAGGTAACACTGCATCTGGCAACAACTCCGGTAACAATTCTAATTCCGGTAATAACACCGCCGGAAATAATTCGGGTAACAATAACTCAGGTAACACTACATCGGGCAACAACTCCGGTAACAACTCTAGTTCCGGTAATAACACCGCCGGAAATAATTCGGGTAACAATAACTCAGGTAACACTAATAGCGGTGGTAATACTAACGCTACACCATCAGGTCCGACTGGAGAAGGCGTTGTCTTGCGAGTGCAACTGGGCGCTTACAGTCGTCCATTACCGAAGAGCGTATTTAAAGATGTACCTGATTTGATTGAGGTAAGAACAGAAGACGGATTGTACAAATACATGACAGGATCATTCACGAACTTCCAGAATGCCATCAATCACAAAATAGCAATGGAGCAACGTGGATATAAAGGCGCGTTTGTTACCGCATATAGGAACGGAAAGCGAATTCCTTTGTCAGAGGCAGGTGCTGTGTATGTTAAAGCAGAATCGGAAGATTTAAACGAGAATAAGGTTGGTGGAACAGATGTCAAAAATTTAGTAGAATATCGGGTGCAACTGGGAGTTTATAAAAATGAGCCAAGTGAGTCCGATAAGCAAAAGTTAAACGGAGTTCAAGGTATTCAGCGTGGTACAACTCCACAAGGCTTAATTCGTTATACGGTTGGAAGCAGTTCTGATTTTGCGCAAGTAAATGCATTGAAAGAACAGTTACGTGCTGCAGGATTCCCGGATGCCTTTATAATTGCTTTCTTCAAAGGAGAATCTATTTCGGTTCCTGAAGCGAGAGAGCTACAGAAATAATCTGGCATTGAATTTGTCTTACCTGTATTAAACTCAGTACTATGAAGACAGTTTACACCATATTAATTCTGGCAGCAGGACTTTTTGTATCCGCTGATGTATTGGCACAAGATCCTCCTAAGAAAAAAAGTAAGAAGAAAAAAGAGCAATCTGAAACGCCTATAGCTATTGATGAACCTGGACAACCGGGGACAACCGATAAGGACAAGGTCAAACCAAAACAAGAGGCTCCTAAAGAGAAAAAGAATGAGATTCCTGCTCCAACGCAGAAAACCCAAGAAGCTCCTGCTCCACCCGCTCCACCCATCGCTATTGATGAGCCCGGGCAACCAAGCGAAAAAGGGAAATCAGCAGAAGTAAAACCAAATACCAAATCTGACTCATTACCTAGACCACCGCAAGGTATAGAACGTCCTAAAGACGAATAAAAAAAGCCTCCTTAGGGAGGCTTTTTAATCAATAATATTTGAAGTTCAAATAGTACGGATCATCAAAGCAGACTGCATCTTCCGAACTAAAACTCAATCTCCTCTACAAAAGTTATCTGATGTTCTTTCAGTTCTTTCAAAATCGGTTCGTACAATTCTTTATGAACCGGAACTACAACTCCTCGTTTTGAAATTTTATTGTTTAATAACAAACGTACAGCAATTGCAGCCGGCAAACCAACAGTTGCAGCCATGGCAGTTTCTGTTTGATTCTTTCCGATAACAACTAACGAAGAGCGGAGCGTTTGCTTTTTGTCATTAATGCTGTATTCGAAAATATGATGCATCACAACCATATCCTTATCCGCGGCCTCTAACTTCCATTTGCGTTCAAGAAGTTCCTGCACAATTTGCGCCGGAGATGCGTGTTCCAGAGGTATAAGGTCATTGCCCAGTAATCCTGTCCACAAAAGTTTCTGCATGGCCTGATCATCTTCTCTGATATGACACAATGCTGCAATTCGTTTTTGTAAAGAACCTTCGCCGGATGGAAGCAATGATTCAACAAACTCTGCATATGTCAACTTATTCGCATGCTGAATTTTGAACGAATCATCTGTTAATCCAATTGTAACCAGCAGATGCCAGGCTTTACAATATCCCGGATAACGTAACGTTCCGCGTAACATGGTTGGAATATTTTCAATACCGTAAACACTCCTGTACGACAGCGAATCCCTGTTCGCATAGGCATCAAATTCTCCATGATCTTTAACCGTTATCGTAGCGTGCGATGCAAACAAACGGCTGTATGGCAGATAACGCAATTTTCCATATTCAATGTATTGTGCTGTCCCCTGCCCTGCTAATATTACATTTCGCGGATTCCAGGAAAACTTATAACCCCACGGATTGGTATTGGATTCCGGAGCTACCAAACCGCCGCAGTAGGAATAAAATGCTGTTAGCTCCCCGCCCTGTGCTTCAATCTTGTAAATAATCTCCATCGCCGACATATGATCAATACCCGGATCAAGTCCAATTTCATTCAAGAGTAACACATCATTACGAATAGCTTCCTCATGCAATGCTTTCATTTCTTCTGAAACATACGAAGCTGTAACCAAATGCTTCTTCAGGCGAACACAATCTTTAGCCACAGCACCGTGCATAAAAGCAGGCAGCATAGAAATTACAACATCCGCACCCGAAATTTCCTGCTCTCGTTGTTGAGCGTCTTCTATATTGAAGTAAAATGCATCAGCAAACGGATGTTCGTTTGTTTTCTGTTGGGCGAGTTTAATGTCCATATCACCCACACGCACTTTCCATTGCTCCTGTTGAGCATGCGCTAGGAGGTAATTGATCAATACAGACGATGAACGTCCGGCCCCTATTACTAAAATTGTTTTCATCTACGCGAAATTAGGCAAGTATCTCTAAATACTATGCAGCAAATATCCCGTCTTCATCGGCAAATGGGGGAAACTGACCTGTTAAGGTTATATTTGAGTCAGTAAGTGATAAAACTTTGCAGAAATGAAAGAAGGAATAATTGCAGGTGCCGTTTTAATAAGTTTATCAATCATTCTTGGAGCCTTTGCTGCTCATGGTTTGGAAAAACATCTCGATTCGGGTTTGATGACCGAACGTATGATGAAAAATTTTGAAACGGGCGCTCGTTACCAAATGTATGCGGGCATAGGAATGATTTTGATGGCCCTGTTGCAGGGATCTTTTCCTGCTCTCAACTTAACACCATGGACATATCGACTCTTGTTAGCAGGTACAATTCTGTTTTCCGGATCCTTGTATTTATTGAGTACTCGTGATGTTATTGGATTGCAATCGTGGAAATGGCTGGGACCGATAACACCACTTGGTGGATTATGCATGATAGCCGGATGGGGCTTATTTATCGTTCAAATCATTCGTAGCAAGTAATTATTCAATCAAGATTGCGCGAATGAGACTCCTACACTGACATTATTCGTGATCGTGACCGAAGTCACCTATCTGCTTGTGTATTGTGCCGACCTTTGTTATGTTAAATTTCAACTGTTATGTTCGGACTTCTGAAAAAACTACTGGGAATGAGCGTTCCCGAAGAAATACTAAAAGCAGATAACTTGATGGTTATCGATGTGCGCACTCCTGGAGAATATAAATCGGGGCATATTCCGGGTTCAATTAACATCCCGCTCAACACACTGGATAGTCAGTTAAAGAAAATCGGGAAAGGACCTGTAGTGTTGTGTTGTGCATCCGGCACACGATCAGGAATGGGTGTGAGCACGCTTAAATCAAAAGGTTTAACACAAGTTTACAATGGAGGAAGCTGGACTTCTCTTCAACGTGACCTCGAAAAACTCGGATAATTATGTCAGACTTTAAAACACTTATCAATTCCGGTAAACCCGTATTGGTCGATTTCTTTGCAGAATGGTGCGGGCCATGTAAAGCCATGGCTCCGATATTGAACGACTTATCTTCTCGCGTTGGCGACAATGCACATATTCTGAAAGTAGACGTTGACAAGAATCAACAGGCTGCAGCTGCATTTGGTATTCGCGCCGTGCCTACGCTATTGCTATTTAAAAATGGAGAAGTCGTGTGGCGCCACTCGGGAACGGCCGGTACTAAGGAGTTACAGCAAATTATTGAATCGCATCAGTAATACCCGTAATTTTGTACTATGAAACAACTATTTCTTGCAATTCCGTTTGTAGCAATCGTATTGGTAGCCTGCGGACAGACGAATAAAGGCGGTTTAAACCAAACAGTTGCACCTGCACGCTTTCAGGCTTTGATTGATTCACTACCCAATGAACAGTTAGTGGACGTGCGAACACCGGGAGAATTCAACGGTGGCTTCATTGCCAACGCCATGAATATGGATTGGAACGGCCCCGACTTCAAGATGCAAGCAGCGAACTTAAAAAAAGATCAACCCGTAATGGTCTATTGCTTAAGCGGTGGTCGCAGCGCATCGGCAGTTTCCTGGTTACGCGAAAACGGTTTTAAGCAAGTTATTGAATTGCAGGGCGGCGTAAGAAACTGGTCCAATTCAGGAATGGCATTGGTAACATCAGGAGCTACAGCAACGCCTAAAGCTACCGTAATCAGTACCGCAATGTATAATGATACCATTAAAAGCGGCGTCGTTCTTGTAGATTTTACTGCGGTATGGTGTGGTCCGTGCAAAATTTTAGGTCCACGTTTGGATCAGCTGTCAGAAGAAATGAAAGGACAATTCACTTTGGTCAAAGTGGATGTAGACCGCGATTCAGAAGTTGCGAATTACATGAACATTAGTGCCATGCCGACCTTGGTTTTGTATAAAGATGGTAAAGTGTTGTGGCGCAATGAAGGATTGGTGGAGAAAGAATTAGTTAAACAGAAGATTCAATCTGCTCTTTAATATTTTTAGCCATGCTGAAATTTAAATATGCGATTGTAGGTGTAATTATTCTTGCCATCGCCACTTTTTCGTTCAGTTGGAAAACGTCGGTGAATGAAGGAAAAAACGAACACCGAATTGTGATTCAATTGACATCAGGAGATACAATGGTACACAAACAGTTAATGAAACAACTGAGCAATATCACAAGTGTGTCACCAACCACTAAGATTGAAGTAGTTTGTCACGGAGCCGGACTTGATATGATCACCGAAGGCAAAACTATTGTTAAAGAGAAGGTTCAGGCACACGCCGCAAAAGGGATTCAATTCAATGCATGTGAATTTTCATTGAAGGAACGCAAAGTTGAACGAAGCCTTATTTTGGAAGGCATGGGCTTTGTCCCGGCCGGCATCATTGAAATTGTGAAACGTCAGGAAGAAGGCTGGTCTTATATAAAAGCGGGATAGTATTTGTCGTTCTAAGCAAATGAATTAAGTATAATAACATCTCCAAAGCAGTTAAAATATTTACCGACAACAAAAAAAGCGAACAAAAACTGTTCGCTTTTTCATTATGTTAAAACTGGTATTTACTTCTTCTTCTTGTCTTTCTGGCTTCCGACGAAATCGAAGTGGCGCTTCAGCTTGCCCTTCTTGGACAATTCAATAGAGCCTTCGATACCGTAACCATCAACAGTTCCAACAACTTTAACGGTTTCTTCCATTTTGTTGGTGAACTCACCTTCAAACTCTACGTAAATCATATCAATATCTTCATTGTCATCACTGCCTTCCTGCGTGTAGACAGAATCTATCTTCAACTCAATCGGAATGGCATCGGCTCCCATTTCCACCTTAGCAGTCTTTGATTTGAACTTTCCTCCTTTGAATGAAATTTCATCCTGATCGGGTTTTCCGGACTTGCCTTTTTTCACTTCCGTGGTAGTTACTTTATACAACTTGCCTTCCAATGAAGTGGTATCTTTTCCTTTAAATGCGAATGAGCACAACAATAGCGCGATGGCGCCTATCATAATTACTCCTGAAAATGGTTTCATAGTTTTTGGTGTATTGGTGGACAAATTTAACTTTTCATTCCATATATCGAAAAAACTGTGCCGAAGTTCTTCTCCTTAATGGTTATTGTAACTTTGTCGTATGTTTAGTGCCCCTTTAGCGGAACGTCTGCGCCCCAAAACACTTGATCAATACATCGGTCAACAACACATCGTTGGCACGGATGGGGTTATTCGTCGGGCATTAGAATCAGGGGCGCTGCACTCCATGCTTTTCTGGGGACCACCCGGTGTAGGGAAAACTACGTTGGCCAATATTATTTCCAATACGCTGAAACGTCCGTTTTACGCACTTAGCGCAATTAACTCGGGGGTAAAAGATATTCGGGAAGTGATTGACAAAGCGAAAGAGAACAGCCTGTTCAACACACAAACACCGGTTTTATTCATCGATGAAATTCACCGCTTCAGCAAAGCACAACAAGATTCTTTGTTAGGAGCAGTAGAAAAAGGCTGGATCACATTAATTGGCGCCACGACGGAGAATCCTTCGTTTGAAGTTATTCCTGCTTTGCTATCCAGATGTCAGGTGTACATTTTAAAAAAATTAAATGAACACGATCTGGAAGCCTTGATGCAACAAGCTATTCAGGATGACGGCTACATTCGTTCTCGACACGTGCTAATACAGGAATACGAAGCGTTGTTCCGCATTTCCGGTGGTGATGCTCGTAAGTTATTAAACGTATTTGAACTGGTTGTCAAAAGTTTTCCTGCCGGTGCATCTTGCACAATTACCAACGATTATGTGATGCAGCAAGTACAGCAAAATTTAGCGCTGTACGATAAATCGGGAGAACAGCATTATGACATCATCAGTGCAATGATTAAATCCGTTCGCGGTTCTGATCCTAACGGAGCGGTGTATTGGCTGGCACGCATGCTTGCAGGTGGTGAAGATCCCTTGTTTATTGCACGTCGTTTGATCATTTTAGCATCGGAAGATATCGGTAATGCCAATCCCAATGCGCTGTTAATGGCGACTAACTGCTTTCAGGCTGTAAATGTTATCGGTATGCCGGAATCACGCATTATTCTGAGCCAATGTGTAACCTATTTGGCCTGTAGCGCGAAGAGCAATGCGGCTTATGCTGCTATAGGCCAAGCGCTGGAAGCAGTTGAACAAACGGGAAATCAACCGGTACCTTTGCACTTACGAAATGCGCCAACTACACTGATGAAAGACATTGGCTACGGTGCAGATTATCGTTACGCTCACGCCTATGATGGCAATTTTGTAGCACAAGAATTTCTACCGGAGGTACTTAGCGGGTCGGTGTTTTATGATCCGGGGCAAAATGCGCGTGAGCATGAACTGAGATCCTTCCTCAAATCACGTTGGAAGGATAAATACGGATATTGATTACGGCAGATCTTCGTGATGTTCCACTTCTTGAGGAACATAGAAAGGTTCGTACACAAACATGTACACCAATCCGGTTATAAAACCGCCAATAGCCTGTTCTATCGCTTGCCAAACAATATCCATTACAATAAATTTCAACTCGAGTTCTTTATTGTATGTGACGCCAATAACTAAAGCCAAAACGTAAACGGCGACACCGGTAATGACACCGGCAACCGGTCCACGAAGCAAGGGATGTCTGCCAACACGATCCAATTGGGGCGCAATAAATAATCGTCCCAATACAGCCCCTATCATTAAATACGCCACGGCAGCCGCACTCAGAAAAATCCCTAACGGGTATTGAATCAACTGATAATCGTTCAGAAACAAACCGTGCCAGCAATACGACAAGCCGTACATCACGATTGCTGAAGCTAAAAGGGAAATAAAATAACGCTTGCCGTATTTGCGCATAAAACACAAATTTAACGTGTTTCTGAAAAATAGGTTGCATTTCATTCGGTTAACGCGTAAGATTTTCAAATAATGAGCCTTTACAACGACTTTGGATCACTTATCTTAGTATCCTATGAAAACAAAAGGAATGTTGTGGACATTAATACTGACTTGTGCAGTAATGTTCAATTCCTGTAAAAGAGAAACTCCGTGGTGGGAAATGGATATCACAACGCCTGTATTATCCGGATCATTATCATTGAATAATCTTGCTACAGATTCGATACTTACGGCTGACGCAGATGGAACTGTGCGCGTAAGCTGGATTACCGAATTTCCCGGTTTATCGGATCCTGCATTGTACGAAATTCCGGATACGTCTATCTTGTACAGCTACAACGTACCGTTCGGAAATTTCACGTTTAATCCGGGAGATTTTATTACACCGAATAACCTGGATCAATCATCGCTCAATGTCTCCACCGTTCAGCTGGCCTCCGCAACTTTGCGTGGCGGAAAAATCTTAGCACGAATTCAAAATGACGTAACCCGCCGAATTCTGGTGCGTTTCGAAATTCCCGGCGCTGTGCGTAATTCAGTTTCATTCGATACCACGTTTGTTGTTCCTGCCGCTCCATCCGGGAGTGTTTCAACCGTTCAGTTTGCAACTATTGACATGGCAGGTTATGTTATTGATTTTACCGGCGTTGCAGGAGATCGTGTTAATACCATCACAACTCGTTTTACAGCGCAAATTGATCCGACAGAAACAGGAAGCGCATTAGTCACCAATGTTGATTCCGTCGCAATTTTAATGACTTATCAAGATTTGCAGCCGGAATACATTCGCGGGTATTTTGGTAATCAGATTCTGCAACTTGGCCCGGAAGAATCTACATTAAGTGCGTTTCAAAATATTGCGGGTGGCTCTCTCCTGCTCGATTCATTAACCATGACGCTTGATGTTAAGAATTATGTGGGAATGGACGCACGCATGACGATCAACAACATCTGGTCCCGCAATTCAACCACCAACAATTCTATATACCTCACACATCCGTTAATTGGCGCACCTGTAAATCTGACGCGTGCAACGTATTCTTTTGCGTGGCCTCCCGTTATTCCACAAACATATTCGTGGACGTTTAATAACTCCAATTCAAATGTGAAAGCGCTCGCTGAAAATCTTCCAAATAATTTGGGATACGATATCAAATTGGAAACAAACCCTCTGGGAAACATTTCAGGCAATAATGATTTCCTGTTTGTAGATTACAGTCTGGATGCCCAATTAAAGCTTGATTTACCTATGAAATTTGCTGCTAATGATATTCGATTAACCGATACTTTGACCACCAATTTTGCCGACTTTAAAAATCGTGATCAAATACAAAAAGGGAAATTGTATTTGCATACGTGGAACTCGTTCCCGTTAAATGCCACAGTACAACTGTATTTGCTGGATGCAACAGGAAATATTACAGATTCACTTGCCGTGAGTAACAGTACCATACAGGCAGCTCCAACAACTAATGTAAATGGTTATTTAACCTCAACAGGAAACGCCAATTCACTTATTGCTTTTGATTTGAACGAGACGTTGACCAATCGTTTACTGTACACAGATCGAATGTTGATTCGTGTTCGTTTCGATTCCAACAGTTATCCTCAACTGGTTCGGATTACAAATACGAATCGTATCGACTTCAAGATCACCACTGATTTTACTTATAGCACGAAAGCAGAATGATAAGAGCGATATATTTAGGAGTAACTTTATTATTCACGGTACAACTTGTAGCGCAGGATCAACGTGCGGTTTGGGAGATTCCGACCTTACAAAACGATACTTCTAAGTATTCCTGGTTATGCACGGCAGAGAGTAATTTTTTCGTCGGAAGCGCTTCACTGACTAATGGGTTCATCAATACGTTATACCTTGGAGGGTTTATTGACAATGAAATGAAATCACGGCAGTATGATCGACTATCCGAAAAAAATGTCGTGGGTGCTGCAGCCGGAATGCGTTTCGGTGGTCAATGGCGAGATAAGAACAAACCGGTAACACATATCACCTGGGCCGATCGTCGACTGATTTTTAATGGCAGTTTCCCTCCCGATGCGCTGCGTTTAGCAATGAACGGAAACCAACAGTTTAAAGGAGAAACAGCCAAATCAGACCGTACACGTTTCAACTATTTTTCCTTCACCACATTTGGTTACGGTCAGGAAAGATCAGTGTTCAACAATCGTATGCAAATTCAATGGAATGCCGGATTAATACTCGGTCACCAATACAGTTCGATACAACTGAACAAAGCCCGCATACACACCGACAATCTTGGACTTTTCGTAGATATGGATGTTGAAGGTACATTCCGCACTTCGGATACTGCTGCAAAGAAACTTACGGATATCCATGGAACAGGCATCACTACAGGTTTGCGCCTCAGCGGAAATTGGGGAAGGAAAACAAAATTTGGTTGGTGGGCAGGCGTGCAGGATGCAGGAATTATCAGTTGGAACAACAAAGGCTACGTGTACAGTGTGGATACCAGCTACACCTTTACCGGCATTTTACTTCCCAACGATTTTTTAAATAGCGAAAACGTGATTGAAACTCCTGCAGCAGATTCATTTTACACCATTTCATCTGGCAGCACTTACACCGGCGTATTACCTTTAAATGCTTCGGGAGGTTTACAAGCGCGCTTCTCAAACGGCTGGTACAATGCTGTTCAAGTTTATTGGTGGAGCACAAATCCCGAACAACCTATGATTCGTATTCACACCGGATGGATGGATAATACCGGAAAATTCAGTGCACTTTCAGGTATCAGTTATGGAGGATATGCTGCATTACAGATTCCGGTATCATTGCGATTTACGCTATTAAAAAAAATCACCACGGGTATTCATTGCGATAATATTATGGCATTTGTCAGTGCTGAATCCACCGGGCAAGGAGCATTTGTTCAACTAGCATATCGATTCTAGTATGAGAAACTATTTCACGTCTATACTTATCATGATGTCGGCAGTTGTTTTCGGGCAAAGCACGGCTACGTTCCGCCACATTTATGGAACAACTGCAACAGAATTTGGCTACTCCGTAAAAAGCTGTCCGGATCAAGGATATATACTCGCAGGTTCCACCAGTTCAAGTAATGTTACAGATGGTTATCTCGTGCGTGTGGATTCGCTTGGTCTTGTGATGTGGAGCAAAACATATGGTTGGGACAATATCGATATTATCAGAAGTCTGAGAATCTTGCCGGATTCAGGATATATTACAGCCGGTTTTACTAACAGCAAAGGAAATGGAGCTTATGATGGTTGGTTGATGCGCACCGACAAGCACGGAGACACCTTGTGGAATGCGTACTTCGGAGGTACGGACTGGGATTTGTTTTACGATGTATATCCAACTTCCGATAGCGGTTTTGTAATGACAGGAGGAACCTGGAGTGCGGGAAATGGTGCAGAAGATTTATGGGTTGTAAAGACTGATAAAAACGGTCAATTAGTGTGGTCAAAAACCTATGGGGGTGCAAAGCAAGACCAAGGACGTGGAGTTGTTGAAACGAGCGATTCATTGCTTGCTATTGCAGGATTCAGCTACAGCCAATCCGACACTTTGGGAAATTCGTGGATGTTACGATTGGATCAAAACGGTGACACGCTCTGGACTAGAACAATCCCTACGTTCAACAACACTTATGATGAAGCAAGGAGTATTTGTCAAGTATATCTGGATATCGTCATGTGCGGTGTAAATACAACTACTGCAGGCGATAAAGATGGTTTTATTTACGCTTCTGACGTAAACGGTAACATGATATATAATTTCCCGTATGGTAATGCTAACAGCCATGACGAGCTAAATTGTGTGATTCCTGCCAAACAAGGAGGTATGGCTACCACAGGGCGAGGAAGCTTTATCGACCCGGCCGGTGATTTTTACTTCTTTCATTCCGGACCATGGTTTGCAACAACTTATGGCACATTGGAACCTGATGAGGCATTCAGTATTGACAATACACGTGATAGCGGATATGTAATGCTAGGTTATACAGAAGGTCACAACAGTTTTCTGCCAAACATGTACCTCATCAAGGTTGATAAAAATGGAGGAGCGTCAAACGTTTTGGATATACGTGAACCGGAAATAACAGGAAGTATGAGTATTTTTCCGAATCCTGCCCATGATGTTTTGATGGTACGATTTGAAAGCGAATCCCAATTCTCCGCTGTACTCATTGACATGAACGGAAAACAAATTCAACGTGCAAACACAAACTCTTCAGCCCTATCAATGGAAGTTGTAACGCTTACAAACGGACTTTATTTATTGCAACTGATTAATGAAGATGGTGTACTGATCGGAACTAAAAAAGTCCTTATTCAGCACTAGCGCACATTTGGGCAACCAAACCTTCTACCGGTGATTGATAAAACTTAGAAGTTGTAATACCATGCTCAGCAAGTATTTCGGAAATAATCGTCCTGAAGTGAAACCCGATTGAGCCTGAAATTGCAATAGGAAGTTCAGTGATGTTTGGATATTTCAGTAACTGATTTTGACAAAACTGCTCAAACTGTATCCGCGCAAGGTGATGTATTTCGGCAACGTGTAAATGTTGATGAAGAAAAGTCGCGAACGAAGCCAGGTATCGATTCGGGAAAGGTTGACGATACACGTTCTCCAAAATACTTTCGCGTTTCATATCAAACGTCTCATGCATTGCATCCATAACTTCTTGAGGAAGCAATCCGTTGTAATAAGCATGTAATAAAGCTTTTCCTAATGAAGCTCCGCTACCTTCATCGCCCAGTATGTATCCCAGTGATGGAACTTTATCAATCAGTTTTCCGTTTTCAAAATAACCGGAATTGGCTCCTGTTCCCAGTATTGCTGCTACTCCGATTCGCTGCATCAAACAACCGTCTGCAACCGCCTGCAAGTCGTCAAATACACGAACATCCGGAATTCCCGTGTGCTGCAACAGATTTTGAATATGTGGAATTTTATGCGGTGTGCAACCTGCTCCATAAAACACCAACGACCTGATTTCGCCGTATTGCGTCGACTCAGCAAACACAGTGCGGACAATTTCAACAAACTCTTTATCGCTTATTTGAAAAGGATTTAATCCGGGAGTATGTGTTTTAAAAACCACATCATTTCCCAAAATGCCCACCCATTCTGTTTTGGTTGAACCACTATCTGCGACTAAACGAATCATGTATTCAAACATACGCGAAGTATAATTGAGGACAAAGAAAAAGCGAAGCGGGTGAGCTTCGCTGATTCCAAACCATGAACTAAACCAAATTAGTTGGTGCTAAACAGGAAGTGATTGGGTGAAACTATTCCGTTTTTAATGGCAAACATCACCAATCCCGCAGTGTTGTTTACTCCCAGCTTAGCCATAATATTTTTACGGTGTGTAGTAACCGTATGAGAACTCAAAAAGAGTAAATCAGCAATTTCTTTGTTTGTCAATCCTTCTGCGACATAACGAATGATTTCGGCTTCACGCGCAGAAAGCTTGATGCCGTCGCAGGAAATTTCGGCTCCAATCTGAATTTCATCAACGCTTTGCATCACTTCATTCACAATTTTACCGCAGTAAAACTTTTCTCCTTTATGTGCCGCCTGAATAGCATCCACAATTTCTTCCCGCTCACACTCACGCAAAACGTAAGAGTTTACGCCGGCTTCAACAGCTTCACTGAACGAACGTTTTCTCGGCATATCAGTAATAGCTAAAATTCCGCATTTCGGCTTTTCCTGACGAACCATACGAACCGCATCCATTCCGAAGTCCGCACTTAGATGATCCATTACCACCACATCAAATTCATGATTGATAACCGCTAATTCCAGCTCCGCGTAATTTTTACAAATTCCGGCAAAAGCAAGCCCGGGAATCTCCGCAATCATGCATTGTAATCCTTTTCCGGATAAATAATTGGGGTCGGCAATAAGAACTTTTAAGGCCATAATTTTATTTAGACTTATTTCAAATAAGATAGTTCAAAGGTAATATCCGAACTGAAAAATGCAAGAAAAAATTGTGGAATGTTTTACACTTCCTTACGTTGAGGAATTGAAACAATGGTTCCTTCCTCAGCACATAAAGTATTGCTAAAGAATTGTTTACACTCCTCTAATAAAACATTTACATCAGTATACCGCACGGAAAAATGACCGATCAATAACTGACGAACATCAGCTTTTGCAGCCACCTCGCCGGCTTCACGGGCCGTTGTATGAAACGTCTGTTTTGCACGTTGAAGCAGCTCATGCAAAAAGGTTGCCTCGTGGTACAACAGATCCACGGCCCTCACCGCCTCTATCACCGATTCGCTATATCGTGTATCGGAACAAAACGCGTACTGCCTTGCAATAGGTCGGCCACTTGTTAATCGACTCGCGGGAATGATGGTTCCATCCTCCAGAACAGCATCATTCCCTTTTCGAATTTCCTGGAACTGTGCTACGGGAATCTTATAATAAGTTAGTTGCGTTTTATTCAAACTATACATTTTGTCTTTTTCTCTGAACAAAAATCCGCAACAATGGATGCGATGATTTAATGGAATGGTAGTTACCGTTACATTACCGTCATCTAACAACACTTCGGAAACGTCGCTGCGATGAGCTGTCCAGATGATGGGATAATTTAAAACCGTTCCTGAAAGCTGCAATTGCAATTCAATAATCTCCTTCAATCCGGGCGGATGATAGATGTGCAACTCATTTTTTCTTCCCAGCAAATGCAACGATGAAATCAATCCCATTAAACCCAGATAATGATCTCCGTGTAAATGGCTGATGAAAATATGATTGATCCGCTGAAACTTTAAACGGTAACGGCGCAACTGTATCTGTGTGCCTTCTCCGCAATCGATTAAATAAAACCGCTCAGCCACGTTAAGTAACTGAGCGGTAGGATATCTTTTTGAAGTTGGCGTAGCGGAACTGCTACCTAATACATGTACGTCAAACTTACTACCCATTATTAGTGAGTAACGGTCATACGACGGGTGACAATTTGATCACCCATTTTAAATGAATACATGTAAACACCGGCAGGCAATACTGAAGTGTCCATTGTGAATTTATTCAATCCACGGTCTGCAGTTAACTTAGATTTCTTTACAACTGCACCGACCATATTGTACATTGTAAATTCTACTTCGCCACCGTTTGGAGTAGTGTATCGAAACTCGGTACGGAAGTCGGCAGGATTAGGAGCATTCTGTGCAGAACCGAATGTTAAATTCTGAACCACCGGGCCTGTTGAGGTATTATTCTGAATCTGTACCTTATAACCTGTCCATGTTGCAGGGAAATCAGTAGGAACATTAAAGACCAGAACAACAGCTGTAAAATATACTGTGATCGGATAAATGCCGTCATTATTCGGACCACCAACTTCTTGTCCTGAAGTTGGATTTCCTGTTAATCCAACACAACCATAGCCACCACCGGGAATTACACCATTACTTGGATTAGGCAAATACGTAAATCCTGCCGGTAAACCGACAACGCTGTCAATCGTAAAATCCTGGAAAGGAAACGTTCCCAAATTTGTTGCCGTATCTTGCAATACATGCATTTGCATATCTGTAACGTATGGAGTTCCAACGTATGCAATAGGCAAGTTCTGAATGGTATCGGGAACTAAGCCATAATCGGTTGGACCTGCGAAAACACTTTGATTAATTACACATTGTGAACTAGCGCCTAATGCAAGTAATAAGCCGCTGACGATAAGGTAAATTTTCTTCATGGTGGTTGGTTTTAAATTAATCAGTATTTCCGGATTCTATATCCTCTGCTACAACACGATCTATGGCGTGCGAGAGCGATTCGGTAATGATAAGAATACTGTCGAGTTGAGAAATTGAAATCAGTTTTTTTACTGTTTCCTTTAAACCGGTTAATACAAGCACGCCGTTAGCATTCTTACACAATCTGTTGGCTACAAGTATCGCAGATAGCCCGGAAGAATCGCAGTAACGCGTTTCAGATAAATCGATAATTAAATTACGCGTTCCATCTGAATTCAACATTACCAATTCCGATTTCAAAGTCGGAGCCACCAAAGTGTCCAACTTATCCGCATGAATTCGGATTAGGGAATAACGATCGCTTTTTTCAACATTAAACGGCATACTCATAGTTACAAAGTTAAAAGAAGAATCGAATCCTGAAAGGTTTTAGTTGTCGGTTCTGCCTGCCAATAAATATAACACGGCCATACGCACCGCAACTCCATTTTCTACCTGATCCAGAATAATACTCTGAGTTGAATCCGCTACTTCGGAAGTAATTTCAACTCCGCGATTAATCGGCCCCGGGTGCATGATCACAATTTCTTTCCCGATCGATTTCAGCAATGGCATGTCAAGCCCGTATTGCATGGTATATTCCCGAAGTGACGGGAAGTACTTGATATCCTGACGCTCCAGTTGAATCCGCAGCATATTGGCTACATCACACCATTCGAGTGCTTTGCGCAAATCGAACTCCACCTTTACCCCCAAATCTCCGATATAACGCGGCATCAGAGTTCTCGGACCACATACCATCACCTCAGCACCTAATTTTTGAAGACAAAAAATATTACTCAGCGCAACTCGCGAATGCAAAATATCACCCACAATCAACACCTTTTTCCCACGAACACTTCCCAAACGGGATTGTATAGAAAACGCATCCAACAAGGCTTGTGTAGGATGTTCGTGCGCACCGTCCCCCGCATTTACAATTTTCGCATCAATGTGATTCGCAAGAAATACACACGCTCCCGGATTAGGATGACGCATCACCACCATATCCACTTTCATGGCTAAGATGTTGTTTACCGTATCTATAAGCGTTTCACCTTTCTTCACGGACGACTGTGCCGCAGAAAAATTAATCGTATCCGCAGAAAGTCGTTTTTCGGCTAGTTCAAATGAAATCCGCGTGCGAGTGGAGTTTTCGAAGAACAGATTGGCAATCGTGATATCGCGCAGTGAGGGAACTTTCTTAATGGGACGGTTAATGACGTCTCTGAATTGCTCTGCGGTAGATAAAATAAGCTCGATGTCTTCGGTAGTTAATGATTTGATACCGAGTAAATGTTTGACACTGAGCTTCTTTTTCATAGTACTATTGCGTTAATAACCAAACCTTGTCTTCACCTTCAGTTTCTTTCCAGTTCACGATAACGCGCTCGCTGGCAACAGTATCCACACGCTTCCCAACGTATTTTGCTTGTATTGGAACGTGGCGACTGAATCGACGATCAATCAAAACCAGCAATTCCACGTCTGTTGGACGACCAAAAGCCAACATGGCATCTAATCCCGCACGAATTGTTCGACCTGTGAAAAGTACATCGTCAATGAGGACAACGTTTTTATCTTCAATAATAAAATCAATGCTGGTGGTATTGGGTACTAAATCTTTCTTCCGAAAGTCATCACGATAAAAAGTGACATCGAGTTCCCCCAAGCTAATATCAGCCACACCAATAATTTGTTGTAACTCTTTATGAATGCGGCGCGCCATATAAATTCCACGAGGTTGTAAACCCAGAATTACAGTGTCTCTGAAAGTATCATGAACTTCAATTAACTCGTGGCAAAGACGCTTAATGGTAATGTCGAGTTGTTGAGGATTCAGAATCAGCCTTGGCGTCATATCTGAGCGTCAAAGTTAAACAAATCCGCTTCAGGTGAAAGTAGAAGTTCATTTAGTTATTGACAAGAAATCCTACGGATTATCTCAAACGTTCGCCGGTAAAGCGATCCAGCTTAATTGTATCTCTAAGTTCTTTGCGTCCGCGAATGGGCAAATCCACAAAATGAACTTCCTTTTCATACACCAACGGTACGTCGAACTTGTGAAAGCGCTTTTTTATGGGCTCATATAAACTGTCTGCCTTCCACACGTATGTTCCTTCCAGCATATTCATTTTACCAACCAATCCAAGCGCAGTAACATATGCATATACGGAATCCACCACAGGAGGTCCGGGATTTGGACCGTGATATTTTATTCTCCATTCAGGTTGCGTAGATCCGTTATTATACAAGGCAAAATAGGTATTCACGCCCAAATGATCTGTTTCCTGCCAAACCACGTAATGTTGATGATTCAAAGGGTAAATAAACAACCGATCCACCATGAATTCAGCACGAATATCAAGTATCGGAATTAAGGATTTTGTTGCACTATCATTACGAACAATTTTGCCTTTATAAGACGCCACGTATTGATTGCCATTGATGACGACATATCCATCTTCATAAGGTGTTGTGGCTTTTCGACTGAACTCGTACATCTTCGCTAAATTCAGCGGCTTGGGAAGTTCTTTCTTTACAGGTGCGCTCACCTTAACCGGCTGTGGTTGATCTCCACAACTGCTAATCATGATGATTAAAACTATCAATACCGCGCAAAACCGAATCATAAACACAAAAATACGTCAATTGTCTTAACGCTGATTATCGCGATGAATTTGAGTGGCACCACGATATTGCAGAAAGCGACCTTTGATGTATACCGCCAACTGATAATCCGTGTAGGTTTTCAGCATTCCATCCGGAATATTCAGATACGTAATGAACTGTTCAAATTCTTCTTGTTTTAAATCTATAAGTCCAACCATAACATACAAATGCAGTAATCCGGTAAGCACTTCCCGCTTCTTGTCCTCATGTTCCAAACGTGCTACCAATGCCCGCGATTTCCCTTCACGGCTGAAACGTTCGTACAAATAAGTGATCGGACTATTCACCGCATCGGCCATTCCGTAGGTTGTTGTAGTTCGCTGAACACCTAAAGCTTCGCGGGATTTACGCAACTGTTCCAAATCGGGTGGTGAATAAACTGTAACGGGAGCTAATGCGTTTACCTTCATTTTCAAATAAACTTTCTTGGTATACGTGGTGATGGCTGTTGATGAATCTTTGAAGCAAAACTTCGTCATTTCGTATCCGCCCGATGTTACAAGAAACGTATCCGTGCGTGCGCCCAAAACGGCAAATTGTGCACCCGGTAAATACGTGTGCCCCATTCCGGTGCGCTTGTTCACCACAATAGCAGTAAGGCTTGTAGCAGAATCGTTGCGATCGTAAACATATCCGGTAAACGTAATGACTGTCGAAGTTTGGCTAAATACAAAACCCGACACCATCAAGAGAACGCCAATGAGTATTACCGTTTTTTTAACCATTTGTATGTCCTTCCCGGCATTCCCGAATTGGTCTTGCGCTTTGCGCGTGCTTTTTGCTTTTCCTCTGAAACGAAAGAAGACAACTTATATTGTAAACCGAGCTGAAAACTGGTATCCGAAATACTCAGCAAATCGCCGTTTTCGGAAGTAAAACGCAATTTGAAATCGCCGTAAACAACAAACGGACCTTTTAGTGCTTGTGTAAAACCGCATCCGATATTAGCTGCAATCCACTGCTGACGTAACACCATGCCGAAGTAATATTTGCTGTTATCATTCAAATTCGGTCCCACGTATGTTCCTCTCCAATTCAAATAACTGGCACCGAAAATCGCGCGGAAATACGTATTACTTTCACCGGCACGCATCACCAGATTGGTATTCAAGTCAATGTTGTAAGCATGTACGTCATCCAATGCGTAATTGCCGCTGTGAGGAAAGTGATAGATAAAATCTCCTGTAACACGAACCCACGGACTTGCGTAATACGCTATACCGCCTACTAATCCCGGACGATAATCCGCACGAATGAGTTTACGGTTATTAATTACGGCATGCGAATAACCTGCTGTGGCGTACCAGCCGGGTTTAAATACCGCAAGGTTGTTCGGATTTATTCCAACTACTACATCCTGAGCAACACCGGTTCTCAGAATCAACGTCAACAGCGTAAGGGCCAAAAATCGCATAGGTAAAGTTACGTTTCTTGCTTCCATGTGCAACAATTAACTGTTAAGCGGGTGTATTGATTTGATAAGTGTTAACATTTCGAACAATCTCACCGAAATTCGGATTCAAGTCGAAATGCACAGAAATTCCTGTGAATTCATAAAAAAAACTATTTTTGTTCATTAACTAAGTAAGCATTTATTAAAAACCAGTTGAAGCCTTTTGCGCTTTTGCTCCCTGCTGCGGCATTGGTATTCACCATGTCTTCTTGCGGAGGCGATAATAATGACACACCACCTGCGGACACGCTAGCTGCAGACACTGTGGAAGCTCCGACTCAGAACATGGAGTTTGCCCGTGTTCCGTCTCCGGCAGAAATGTTCATTTTTATGAAAGGATTAGGAAATGCAACCGGCAATCCGGATGTGCTTAACCCTGTGGACAATGAAAAAAACTATGCGAGCAAAAAAGCACAGGCATTAAACTTGGGTGTTTATTCCGCCGA
This sequence comes from Bacteroidota bacterium, assembly GCA_021299855.1. Classification (GTDB taxonomy): domain Bacteria; phylum Bacteroidota; class Bacteroidia; order Palsa-965; family Palsa-965. The sequence continues at coordinate 48,415 of JAJTEY010000003.1, forward strand.
CTTGCTGTATTGTTCAACCTTTGAAGTATCTAACAAAGTTGTAGGTTACTTTGGTGTTTGTATGCGCATGGGTGAAAAATTGCAGGTGGCTACAAATCTTACCGACAAGGATAAAGAACGCATCAACAAGAATACAGGCAACTCCGATTCTTTAATTGCCGTGTCTAACGATTTGTATTTAGCCTCTTTCCAAAATTTAGAGCAAAACGATCGTGGTGCAGATTTGTGCCTTATGTTAGCAGGAGGTTGGGTAGAAAGTCTTCACTTGATGAACACCATGGTTAAAGATTTCGACAAGGATAAAGCCGTTGCTGTTAAAGTAGCTGAGCAGAAAATGTCATTAAGCAATTTGGTGGAATACATGACGCAGTATGAAAGTAATGCGGATGTGGCATCAGTTTTGCAACAGCTCAACGGGTTGAAAACATTGTTTGATGGTTTGACACAAAATGCAGCAACCGGTGGTATGAAAACCAACGACAAAGGCAAGAAAGTGCTAGGCGGTGGTTCACAAATCGACATCACCAAAGATCAATTCAATGCGATCAGTGCCAAGACAAAAGAAATTCGTGACTCATTCATTAACGCCCAGTAATAACTACAAATAACACTCAGGAACTATGAAAAAAGTAATCTCCGGTTTGATGATTTTGGCAATGATCAGCTTGCATCTTCCGCTGAATTCTCAGGCCCCTTGCGCAATGTTTCACCGCAAGAGTTGTGGAAGTATGGCTTCTGAAACAGGATTCATCTACAATTCACAATCAAAAAGCGGTTTGTTCGCCCCGGGTACAACCTCAAAGATGAAGTGCATATTTTATTCAGGAATGGATTATTCGATTACTATCTGTGCCGATCGATTGTTGGGGGATGGTATTCAATTCACACTAACTGATGCAGCTACAGGAGAATTATTATACGACAATGCAACGGATAATAAAGTGCCGCATATGGAATTTTCATGTGAAAGCAGCCGAAACATGGTAATTACTGTTACAGTACCCGGTGCCGGCATCAATAAAGGGAAAGCAGCGGACGGCGGTTGTTTAGGTATTCTAATAGAACAGAAAAAGTCTCCGAAGGTTGGGTTTTAATCATTAATGACAAAATACAAAGCCCTCGCAAATATGCGGGGGCTTTTTGTTTTCTTTGCTTTCCTTAATTCCTTAATACTATGAAAAAATTAATTGGAGGTGCTGGTATTGCGATTGCTGTTGTTGTGCTTTTAGCTGCGGGTGACGACAAGAAGAAAAAATGGGACGTCAATAATCCTCCCGGAGAATACAAAGAAGTTTCGATTACCGTAAACGAAGGAACATGGATGAATGTGGATATAAGTCCGGATGGAAAAACCATAGCTTTCGACTTGCTGGGAGATATTTATACAATTCCAATTTCCGGTGGTACTGCAACGCCAGTAATTACCGGTCATGCGTGGCAGGTACAACCGCGCTTCAGCCCCGATGGAAAGAAGATACTTTTCACAAGCGATGAAGGTGGCGGTGATAATATCTGGATGATGGATGCAGATGGAAAAAATGCAAAGCAAATCACCACAGAAAAATTTCGTTTGCTGAACAATGCCACATGGATGCCGGACGGACAGTATTTCATTGCCCGTAAACACTTCACCTCTACCCGCTCTTTAGGTGCAGGTGAAATGTGGATGTATCACATTACAGGTGGCGAAGGAATTCAGTTAACGAAGAGAAAAAATTCGCAGCAGGACGTGAATGAACCTACCGTTGCTCCTGATGGAAGTGCATTGTACTTCAGTGAAGACATGTATCCGGGCGGGTATTTTCAGTACAACAAAGATCCGAACAGCCAAATTTTTGTGGTGCGTCGCTATGATTTAAAAACAGGAGAACTAGAAAATATTACCGGTGGTCCGGGAAGTGCGTGTCGTCCTCAAATTTCGCGCGATGGCAAACATCTCGCATTCGTTCGTCGTGTAAGGGAACAATCGGTTTTGTTTTTGCGTGATCTAGCAACCGGTGAAGAATGGCCCATTTTTGACGGCTTAGCAAAAGATCAAATGGAAGCATGGACCATTTTCGGTTCATACACCGGATTCAACTGGACGCCGGACAATAAATACATTGTGATCTGGGCAAAAGGTAAGTTGAAGAAAATTGAAGTGGCTTCACAAAAAGTAGAAGATGTTCCTTTTACGGTAAATAGCAAACACCGTATCTATAAGGCATTGCGCTTTAAACAAGATGTCGCTCCCGAGAAGTTTACCGCGAAAATGATTCGTCACGCGGTTACATCTCCTGATGGAAAAACACTCGTTTTCAATGCAGCCGGATTCTTATACAAAAAGTCACTGCCTAATGGAACACCTGAACGTTTAACATCAGGAACTGATTTCGAATTCGAACCTGCATTCAATAAAGACGGCAGCAAACTGACTTTCGTTTCATGGAATGATGAACTAACAGGAGCTGTAATGGTGATGGACATGAAAGTGGCGAAAGCTAAACCGGTAACAGTCACACAGGAAAAAGGAATTTTCCGCACACCTTCATTCTCTCCGGACAGTAAGACAATTGCATTTTGGAAAGAAGAAGGAAACGATCATCAGGGAACAGCGTTTTCCGTAAAGCCGGGTATTTATACAGTTCCTGCTTCAGGTGGCGCGGCAACCTTCCACTTCAACAATTATGCGCAACGCCCGATGTTTAGTGCTGACGGTAAAGAGTTGTTGTATTACGTGGATGCCGGCGAAAAAACATTAAATGCTTTTCATCTGGAGCAGAAATCGCATCGCAATATTGCATCATCGCAATATGCATGGGAAATTTTACCAAGTCCGGATAACAAGTGGATTGCATTTCGCGAATTGTTTAAAGTATATGTGTGTGCTTTCCCTACATCAGGAAAAACGTTGGAGTTAAGCAATGATATGGGACAAGTTCCCGTCGCATGCGTGACTAAAGATGCCGGTCAAAGTGTACACTGGAGCAGCGACAGCAAACAGCTGAACTGGACGATGGGTGAAAAATATTTCTCGCGTACCATTCAACAGACGTTCGACTTCGTTTCGGGTGCTCCGGATTCATTACCGGGACTGGATTCGGTGGGAATCAGTATTAATCTGCAACTCAACTCGGATCGACCGAGAGGTGTCATTGCGATGACGAATGCACGCATCATAACCGTGAACAAAAAAAATGAAGTAATTGAAAACGGTGTTGTTGTTGTAACCGATAATAGAATTACTGCTGTTGGAAAAACAGGAGAAGTACAAATTCCGGCGAATGCGAAAGTGATAGACTGCGCAGGAAAAACTATCATGCCGGGCATAGTTGATGTACATGCGCATCTGGGAACTTTCCGTCATGGCATCAGTCCACAAAAGCAATGGAGTTATTACACCAACCTTGCTTATGGTGTAACTACAACACATGATCCATCATCAAATACCGAGATGGTTTTCTCGCAAAGCGAAATGGTGAAAGCTGGTCATATGGTCGGACCTCGTATTTACTCTACAGGCTGGATATTGTATGGTGCAGAATCCGAGTTTAAGGCGATCATCAATAATTACGAGGATGCCCGTACTGCAGTTTTCCGTAATCAGAGTACAGGAGCATTTAGTGTAAAGAGTTACAACCAGCCGCGTCGTGAACAGCGACAGCAAGTGATTCATGCTGCGCGCAATCTCAATATGATGGTGGTTCCTGAAGGTGGATCATTCTTCTATCACAACATGACTCAGATTCTGGATGGACATACAGGTATTGAACACAACATTCCGATTGCACCTGTTTATGATGATGTCATCAAGTTATGGAGTGCATCAGAAACCGGTTATACGCCAACACTTATTGTTGCTTACGGTGCCGTAAACGGAGAAAATTATTTTTATCAGAAGAACAATGTCTGGGAAGATGAAAAATTACTCCGCTTCTACCCCCGCGGAATGATTGATTCCCGTGCACGTCATCGTACCATGATTCCGGACAATGAATATCAAAATGGTCATATGCTAATTGCTCAATCATGCAAAAAATTATCGGATGCCGGCGTAAAAGTGAACCTTGGTGCACACGGACAAATTCAGGGTATTGGTGCGCATTGGGAATTGTGGATGCTTGCGCAAGGTGGTATGAGCCCAATCGAAGCCATTCGTTGTGCAACGATGAACGGTGCGTGGTACATTGGATTGGATCATGATCTGGGATCTATCGAGAATGGTAAGTTGGCAGACATCATTATTCTGGATAAAAATCCGTTGGAGGATATTAAGAACACTAACAGTGTACGTTACACGATGATGAACGGTCGTTTATTTGACACCGAGAACATGAATGAAGTGGGCAATTACGACAAGAAGCGTACGAAATTTTGGTGGGAAAGTGCGCGTTACAATGCGAACTACAAATTCCACGAGGAAACCCATTCATTTATGCACGATTATTGCGAGATGGATGATTAAATCGTTCAAAACTTAATCATTTGCAAGGGGACGGTTCCGCAGGAAGTCGTCCCCTTGTTGTAATTTCGCAAGTATGAAACAAATCATGTTCATGATTTTAATGATGAGTTCGTTACTGATGGTGGGCCAGGAACGTGCTCCAGTTCAAGCGCAACCGGATTCAACGTTGAAAGCGTACAAAGATTCATTACAACATATTGTTACCTATCATAAAAATGGTAGTGTAAACGAAGATTATTACAAGACTTGTAACGGTGATAAAGTCGGATCATATAAGCGTTATACCCGTTACGGCAAATTGTACATCACCGGTAAGTACAATGAAGGCGTGCCTGCAGGCGTATGGTATTACTATTCCGCGGACACTTCAGGAAAACTGGTGCAGGCTTTAGATTTCGATAAGCACAAAGAGCTTTATGTGGATTCACTTCGTGTTTCGCAATTGTTTTGTAGTCCCCGTTTTTTTGGTGGAAATATGATTCAGATGGATTATATCCAAAAACGGTTACGTACCGATTTTTCTGCTGCAGAGCGTGCGCAATTCAAAGGTCAATCCTTCACCATTTCCTATACCATCGATGCAACAATATTAAAACCAATGCTCATTACGCCTGATCAAACGTATTTGTCACCCGAAATGGAGAAACGATTAATTCAAATTGTAAAAGACATGCCGGCTTATTTGCCGCCTGTATGTCGTCCGGGCTCAGAGGCGGTTTGGAGAACTAATGTGGTCTTCTACTTTCCGTAGTGCAGGACATTCACCACATATTAAAAACATATTGGGGCTACGATCAATTCCGACCGCTCCAAGAAGATATTGTTCGAAGAATTCTTGAAGGTAAAGACACACTGGCGCTACTTCCAACCGGAGGCGGCAAATCAATATGTTTTCAAGTTCCTGCGTTAGCGATGGATGGCATTTGTATTGTCGTGTCTCCGCTAATCGCATTAATGCAGGATCAGGTTCAGAACCTTGTGCGTCGTGGCGTTAAAGCAGTAGCCATTACAGGCGGTATGAGTAAAAAAGAAATTGATGTTGCCTTCGACAATTGTGTTTACGGTCATATCAAATTCCTGTATTTATCGCCGGAACGATTGCAAACGGAATTAGCACGAGTGCGAATTGCTCGCATGAAAGTAAATTTCTTTGCGGTTGATGAAGCACATTGTATTTCACAATGGGGCTTCGACTTTCGTCCTCCATATTTACTAATTGCAGAAATACGCGATTTACATCCCAACGCACCGGTGCTTGCACTTACGGCTACCGCAACACCGCAAGTTGCGCAAGATATTATGCAGCGACTCGCGTTTAAGAACGGACAAGTTATTCAATCATCTTTTCGTCGCGATAATCTGGCCTACGTTGTGCGTGAAACCGATGATAAACTCGGGCAACTGTTGAAAGTTGCAAAAGCAGTAAACGGCTCCGGTGTTGTATATGTGCGCAATCGCAGAAAAACGGGAGAAATTGCCTTATTTCTGCATCAGCAAGGAATTCCTTCTACGTTTTATCATGCAGGTTTACCGGCTGCAGAGCGCGCTTCACGACAACAATTGTGGTTGGATAATGCGGCACAAGTAATGGTAGCAACCAATGCATTCGGAATGGGTATTGACAAACCCGATGTTCGTTTTGTTGCACACATGGATTTGCCCGACAGTCCTGAAGCGTACTTCCAGGAAGCAGGGCGCGGTGGTCGTGACGGAAAAGATGCCGGCGCAATTCTATTCTGGCACAAGCGGGATTTGGATGAATTGCAAAAGCAACTGGAACAATCGTTTCCGCCAATAGATGAAATTCGTAAAGTGTATCAGGCCATCGGCAATTTGTATCAAATTCCGGTTAGCAGTGGTTTTGGACAAACTGTAGTATTCGATATGAAACACTTGTGTGATACGTACAAATTAGATCCGATACTTGTTTTTAATTCGATGAAAACATTGGAACGTGAAGGCTACATCACGTTCACCGATGCTATTTATCAACCCTCACGAGTAATGATAACTGTGAGTAAAGAAGAATTGTATCGTTACGAGGTGGCACATCCCGAACACGAAAAGTTCATCAAGTTAATTCTACGCATGTACGGTGGCATGTTCGAAGGATTTGTACGCATCAAAGAATCGGAAATAGCACCGCGACTCAATACCAACGAATTGAAAGTAGCTGCTATTTTCAATGACCTGATGAAAAAAGATTTGTTGCATTACCAGCCGCAAACCGATCGACCTTTATTGACCTTCACGGCTCCGCGCGCCGATGCCAAGTCATTGTATATCGCACCGGAAAATTTAGCCTTACTGCGAAAAACTGCGCAGTCGCGCATTGATGCCATGTCCCTGTTTGTACAAGACACTTCTACTTGTCGTCAAAAGAAATTGTTGGCTTATTTCGGGGAACAGGATGCACCGGTCTGCGGCAAATGTGATGTCTGCAAAAAGCAAACAGAATCGGAACGCAAACAAATACGCGTACAATTGCGCGATGACATTTTGAATACCATCGCACAGCAACCGCTTACACTCAACGATTTCAAAATACACTTTCCTTCTGTGGAAGAGAAAGAACTATCCTTTGTACTTCGTCAGTTGTTAGATCAGGGTATTATAAAGTTCAATCAGCAACGACAGTTGATACTCGCTAAAAATGGCTGAGCCTCTTAAGAATTTATTAAGTCGTGAATTTGTAAATGAGTTAACACGTGATATTCGAAAAACTTCGAAGAAATTCGATGATGCGTACTTCGTTAAAACAACTTTAAAAGATTGGAATCAACTCGAGTTGAAAGACCGTACCAATCGCATTGCTCACGGTTTCCATACATCTATTCCCGGCAACTATGAACAACAACTTCAGGTTTTGTTATCCATTCACAAGTCGTACAAAGGTTTACCCGCATTCGTATTTCCTGCCTTCGTAGAGCATTTCGGAATTGATTTTCCGGAAGCTTCTTTTCAAGCATTAGAACATTTCACACAACTTTCTACGGGGGAATTTGCCATTCGGCCGTTTATCCGCATACATCAAAAAATTACGGAGCGGCAAATTTTAAAGTGGACGAAACATTCCAACCAACATATTCGACGTTTAAGCAGCGAAGGAATTCGTCCACTTTTACCTTGGGCTTCTCCGCTGCGCGAATACATCGACAATCCTGAATTTGTATTAAAAGTCATTGAACGATTGATGCAAGATTCCAGCGAATACGTGCGGAAAAGTGTTGCCAACAGTATCAATGATATTTCCAAAAATCAACCCGATGAAGTTTTAAATTTATTGCAGAAACATCTCGGAAAAAATGATGTTACTGATCGCTTACTACATCACGGAGCCAGAACTCTTCTAAAATCAGGTAATCAAAAGGTGCTGAAGCTGTTTGGACATTCGCATCAAATCGACACTGAAGTAGCTTCAGTACAACTAACTCCGAATACCATTCGTATCGGTACTGCAGGACAATTGCATTTCAACTGGAAACTGAAAGGTAAAAACCGGGAAAAGATTAGAATTGAATACCACATCGGTTTCCTGAAAAAGAACGGAACACTGTCATACAAAGTATTTCAAGTGTTGCGCGGTGTTGTCGAGCCGGGAACTCATTCGGTTAAGCGTAAACTCAACTTCACCGATCTTACTACCCGAAAACATCTAGCCGGGAAGCATAAACTAAAAATTGTGATCAATGGCGTTGAAAAATATAGCCTTGACTTCAATCTGATATAGCACACATCAATACCTTTGCGCACATGGAAGAACGCACCAAAATAATTTTAGGATCAGGAAAGGATCAATCACTTCGCAGATTTCATCCGTGGGTATTTTCAGGGGCCATTAAAAAAATCAAAGGACCTGTTTTCGATGGTGCAGTAGTTGATGTGTATTCCAATCACGACGAATACTTAGGAACCGGACATTATCAGGAAGGCACAATTGCGGTGCGCGTGTTTTCATTTCAACCGGTGACACCTGATGTTGCATTTTGGTCCGATAAAATTCGCAAAGCATTTGACTATCGTTTAAGCGTTGGTATTGCCAATAATCCGGACACGAACGTGTACCGATTAATATATGCTGAAGGTGACGGTATGCCCGGACTAATCATTGATTATTACAACGGCGTTGCAGTATTGCAGGCGCATTCTGTGGGGATGCATCAGTTCCGCGAAGCCATTGCGCAATCACTTAAAGAAGTTTTGGGCGACCAACTTCGTGCGGTTTACGACAAGAGTAACGAAGCCTTGCACCGCAATGAAGGTGGTGAAAGCACGAACGGTTATATTTTGGGATCATCAGATGGTGCAGGTGAAGTTTTAGAGAACGGACATCGATTTTTAATTGATTGGGAACACGGCCAAAAAACCGGATTCTTTGTTGATCAACGTGATAATCGCGCATTGCTGGCGAAATATTCCAAAGGCAAACGCGTACTCAATACCTTCTGCTATACCGGAGGATTTTCTGTGTATGCAGGGAAAGCAGGAGCAACAGAAGTGCACAGTGTGGACTCTTCCAAGAAGGCAATTGACTTAACCGACAAGAATATGGCATTGAATGGCTTGACCAATCATGCTTCTTTCGCTGTGGATACGTTCGATTATTTAAAAGATAAGGATGGCATTTACGATGTAATCATTTTGGATCCGCCTGCATTTGCGAAACATGTGAATGCTCGTCACAATGCAGTTATGGGCTATAAACGACTGAATGCCGAAGCTATCAGTAAAATACGTCCGGGAGGAATTCTGTTTACGTTTTCGTGCTCTCAGGTGGTGAGTCGCGGTTTATTCCACGACACGATCATGTCTGCGGCCATTGTCGCCAAGCGCAATGTGCGCGTGTTGCATCATCTCACTCAGCCTACGGATCATCCCGTTAACATTTATCATCCTGAAGGAGAATATTTGAAGGGATTAGTGCTATACGTGGAATAAAGTTGTGATTACTGCAATAAATAACAACATGCTGTAATCAATGCAACACCGATCAAGTCAATCCAGAAACCGGCTTTCATCATGTCGGTTGTTTTAATGCGCCTGCTGCCGAAGACTATGGTATTGGGAGCTGTTGCCACCGGAAGCATAAAGCCCAACGATGCCGCCAATGTTGCAGGCACCAGTAGTATTAAAGCTGTAACACCAATTTGCGGAGCAAGCGCCAACAACACCGGAATCATCAACTGAATACTGGCTACGTTTGAAGCAAATTCACTGATTACGCAAATCAATGCTGCAAGTCCTGCAACCATTGCAATCAACGGCCATGATTCCATTGCGGAAAAGCCCGAAGCCATCCACACACTTAATCCGGATTGTTCAAATCCAAACGCCAATGCAAATCCTCCACCAAACAATAAGATAATATCAAATGGTAAACGCTCTGCATCTTTCCAGGTCATGATACTTTCTCCGTTGCGCGATGATGGAAATAAAAACAAGAAAATCGCAGCAGCAATGGCAACAGTTCCATCATCAACATATTTTGAATATTCTCCTAACCAACCCGACCAACCCGACACGTGAATTTCACCTAAGTCAATATCGTTGCGTGTAAACCACAATAACGCCGTAACAGTAAATACACTTGCCACAACCTTCTCTTCTCTACTCCATTTGCCTAAAGCATTTAATTGTTGACGAAAGTAATCGTGTGAGACAACGTTTTGAACGGTTGAACTGCAAAACAAATTTCTCAGAATAAAATAAGCAGCAGTTAATAATCCTAATGATATCGGCACTCCGACAAGCGCCCATTGTAAAAAGTTCATATCGGTGGCATCCGGAAATGCGCGTAAATATTCGCGGTAAAAAATCATATTTGTAGGTGTTCCCACTAACGTTGCCATTCCTCCGATATTCGCTGCAAACGCTAATCCCAGAAATAAACCGGCTGCTTGTTTATTTTTAGCGGTTGTGTCATTGGTATGCTCATCCATCTGCATAACTACCGCGCCCACCGCAGACATCAGCATCATCACAGTTGCTGTATTCGATATCCACATCGAAATTAGATATGCTGCCAGCATTACGCCCAACAGTACACGCGATGGTTTGGTGCCTACCGCGCTCAAAATCCGCAATGCAATACGTTTATGCAAATGCCACTTCTCAAGAGCAAAAGCGAGAATAAATCCGCCAATAAACAGAAATAGTATAGAATCCATGTACTGGCGTGCAACTTCTTTAGCCGGCGCAATACCCGATAAGGGCAGAAATACAATTGGAAGCAACGCGGTTACAGCCATAGGCACGGCTTCGGTCATCCACCAATACGCCATCCATACTCCTATTCCACCCATTGCAATCAGCTCCCGTTGGCCGTCATTAATTGCACCGATCACGACAATCAGTGCGGCTAACATTGGTCCTATAATTCTATGAAGCTGCTGCGCTTTCATTACTTTTGAAAAAAAATATAGTGATGAACAAACTTACTAATCTTCTCGTCGCAACTACCATTCTTTTAGCGGCTTCGTCTTGTAAAGAAAAAAAAGCAACTACTGCAACAGTAGACTATGCAGGTCAAGGCTATGTCAAAGCCATGATTATCGACTATGAACTTGACGGCTGTAAATACATGATACAACTGGAAGACAAGAAAAAACTAGAACCGGATTTTGTGAAATCCGACTTTCAAAAAGATTCACTCGCGGTTTGGGTTAAATACAAACATGATGATCGTCTAAGCATTTGTATGGCCGGAGAAACTGTGGTAGTAACCGATATGGTTAAACGTTAATCATCACATGATGAAAGATCCGAAGTCGATGCGTATCGTATTCATGGGTACGCCGGAATTTGCCGTTGCCAGTTTGTCTGTATTGGTGCAGCATGAATATCAAGTCGTTGGAGTTATAACTGCTCCCGACAAACCAGCAGGACGAGGTCAACAAGTACAAATGAGTGCGGTGAAACAATTTGCACTTGCTCACAACATTCTAGTGCTGCAACCGGAGAAGCTGAAGGACCCGGATTTTTTACAAGCGTTAAAAAACCTGAATGCCGATTTACAAATTGTAGTGGCTTTTCGGATGTTGCCCGAGGTCGTATGGAAAATGCCGCCATTAGGTACATTCAATCTGCATGGTTCGCTGTTACCAAAATATCGTGGAGCTGCTCCTATTAATCGAGCCATCATGAATGGTGAAACAGAAACCGGAGTAACTACATTTTTCCTGCGACAGGAAATTGATACGGGTGCTATTATCTTCAGAGAGACAATTCCTATTGACCCTGATGAAACCGCAGGTGAACTGCATGATAAGATGATGATGATTGGAGCGCAGCTGGTAAGAAAGACTGTAGATTCGATTGCAATCGGAAATGTAAAAACATGGGACCAAGACTCGCTTATACATACCGATGAAGTGATTCCTGATGCACCAAAAATTTTTCGCGACGATTGTAAAATCAATTGGAAACTGCAGACAACACAAATTCACAATCACGTGCGCGGGCTTAGTCCTTATCCTGCAGCATGGACTACTCTAATGCGCGGTGAGCAAGCCTTACAGGTAAAAGTATATTCAACTGTTATTGCAGATACCGATTCGCACGCAATGATTGCCGCAGGAAAAGTAAGTGATGATTTAGTGGTGCAATGCGGTGTTGGTCGCATACGTATTACATCTTTGCAACCTGCGGGTAAGAAACGAATGAGTGCAGAAGAATTTTTGCGCGGATATAAATTGACATCATCCGATTACTTTATATAAAGTCTGAAATACGCTTATACGGTACGTTTCAGGACTAGAGCAGTCGGAATCAGGCTTTATAAGCGAAATACAGGATTTCAACCGCCTGAAAACCGCTAATAACGGGCTTTTCGGACGCAGTTATTAACAAAACACCCCATTTATCAACAAAAATGCAGTTTTGTGGGCTGTACCCCTTGACAAATGTGGGAATGCGTCTATTTTTGCTTCGTTCAGTAATTAATTCATTAACCAATTAAAAACAAACAACTATGAACAAAGCAGAATTAATCGAAGCAATCGCTAACAACGCGAAGATCTCTAAGGCTGACGCTGGTCGTGCATTAGACGCTACTATGGAGTCAGTATCTAAGGCTCTTAAGAAGGGTGACAAAGTTAGCTTGGTTGGCTTCGGAACTTTCTCTGTAGCTAAGCGTGCTGCTCGTACCGGTCGTAACCCACAGACTGGTAAGACCATCAAAATCGCTGCTAAGAAAGTAGCAAAATTCAAAGCAGGTGCTGAGCTTGCTAAGACTGTAAACAAGTAATCTAAACTTGTTGCGAAAATCCCTTCACTTCACGGTGAAGGGATTTTTTATTTCCTAATACTAACGGACCATGCAGTCCAAACAATATCATCCATACAGCTATCTTTGCGCCCAATGGATCTACAAGCAGAAATCAATAAACGCAAGACCTTCGCCATCATCTCTCACCCGGATGCCGGTAAAACTACACTCACAGAAAAGTTCCTTCTTTTTGGTGGTGCAATTCTTACTGCAGGTGCCGTAAAATCGAATAAGATTAAAAAGACCGCCACATCCGATTTTATGGAAATCGAAAAACAGCGCGGTATCTCGGTTGCTACTTCCGTTATGGGATTTGAGTATAAGGGACGAAAAATAAACATCCTCGATACTCCCGGCCACAAAGACTTTGCGGAAGATACATACCGCACGTTAACTGCAGTTGACAGCGTTATCCTGGTTATAGACTGTGTAAAAGGCGTGGAGGAACAGACAGAAAAACTCATGGGCGTGTGTCGTATGCGCAATATTCCCGTGATCATCTTCATCAATAAGATGGATCGTGAAGGAAAAGATCCTTTTGATCTGTTGGATGAAGTGGAAGCTAAATTGAATATTAAAGTACATCCATTGAGCTGGCCGATTAGTCAGGGACAAACGTTTCAAGGTGTGTACAATTTATACCATAAGAGTTTGAACTTATTCACTTCGAATAAAACAAAACTTTCAGATGACATTTTCAGTGTTGCAGATCTTAACGATCCTATTCTTGCTCAAAAATTAAAAGAAGAATATTTGAACAAGTTGAAAGAGGATGTTGAATTGGTGGACGGTGTGTACAGTCGCTTTGACGTAAAAAATTATTTGGACGGATCTACCGCTCCCGTGTTCTTTGGTAGTGCCATCAACAACTTTGGTATTCAGGAATTGCTGGATACGTTTATTGAATTTGCGCCACCTCCTATCGACCGTGAAGCTACAGAGCGCATGGTACAAGCCACAGAGCCGAAGTTTTCAGGATTCGTATTTAAGATTCACGCTAACCTCGATCCTAACCATCGCGATCGCATTGCATTCTTGCGCATTTGTTCGGGAAGATTTGAGCGCAATAAATTTTATCAGCACACACGACTAAACAAACAACTTCGGTTTACAAGTCCGACCAGTTTCATGGCCAATGAAAAAAACATCATTGAAGAAGCTTATCCCGGCGATGTAATCGGATTGTACGATAGCGGAAATTTCAAAATCGGAGATACAATTACAGAAGGTGAAACACTTCATTTCAGAGGTATTCCGAGCTTCTCTCCCGAAATATTCAAAGAACTGGTGAATAAAGACCCTTTGAAGAGTAAACAACTTGATAAAGGTATTAATCAACTTACCGACGAAGGTGTTGCACAATTATTCACACAACAACCGGGTAATCGTAAAATTGTCGGTACTGTCGGTGATCTTCAATTTGAAGTATTACAATTTCGTTTACAACACGAATACGGAGCATCCTGCGAATTCAGAATGGCTCCGTTTACAAAAGCGTGTTGGGTAACTTGTGATGATCCGGCGAAGTTGGCGACATTCCTGGAACAAAAGGAACGCAGCATAGCATACGATAAAGACGGCGATCCTGTATTTCTCGCCGATAGCGATTGGGCCTTGAATATGGCTATGGAATATTTTGGTGATATTAAATTTCATTTTACCTCCGAGCACAAAACTGCAACGGAACAAACAGCATAACTATGAGCAAAGCAGATAAAATAAAATCCTTTGATCCAAACAGTCCCGGAGACCCTAATGCTAATTTATTCGGACTGCCGTTTACCTGCGATGAAGCAGAAGTTGTTGTGATCCCTGTTCCGTGGGATGTTACGGTTTCATACAGCGATGGAACATCAGCAGGACCCGAAGCCATATTTGATGCATCCTTTCAAGTGGACTTGTATGAACCTACAATTCATAATGCCTGGAAGATTGGCATTGCGATGGACGAAATTCCTGAAGAATTGAAAGAACAAGGTGCCGAACTGCGTGAAGAAGCTAAAGCATACATTGACGCCTTTACTAATGGTATTGATGTAGAGAATGATGCAACGTCACAAGCTATATTAAGTAAAGTGAATGCAGCTACCATCGAAATGAACGCGTGGGTGAAATCGAAAGCACTGCATTGGATGAATAAAGGAAAACTGGTGATGCTGGTAGGTGGCGATCACAGTACTCCGATGGGGATGATTCAGGCTTTGCAAGAAAAATATCCTTCGTTCGGTATTTTGCAAATTGATGCTCATGCAGACTTACGCATCGCATATGAAGGATTTACGTATTCTCATGCCAGCATCATGTATAATGCATTGCAGGTTCCTGCAGTAATTAAGTTGGTACAGGTTGGTATTCGCGATTATTGTTTGCAGGAAGTTGAAATCATTCAATCGCAACCTGATCGAATTAAAACTTATTTCGATCGTGACTTGAAGGTTGAAAATTATCGCGGCAAAACATGGGCACAGCAAGTTGATGATATCATTACACAACTTCCGGAGCACGTGTACATCAGTTTTGATATCGATGGCTTAGATCCGAAATTGTGTCCACACACGGGAACACCTGTTGCAGGAGGATTTGAGTTTGAACAAGCTGCTTATTTGATTGAACAGGTCGCACGTTCAGGGAAGAAAATTATTGCTTGTGATTTGAATGAAGTAACACCCGGACCTGACGGTGATGAATGGGATGCAAACGTTGGTGCACGCATGTTATTCCGCATGTGCAACATGATGGCATTATCCAATAATCGAGTATCATGAGCGATACAAAAGAACGTTACGAATATCTGTGTCAGTTCATCAGCGAGTCGCGGAAGGAAAAATTCGAGCGGAATGTTCTCGAACGTACGCGGTATATTACGTTAGTTGTAGAAGACATTTATCAGGCTCATAATGCCAGTGCCGTATTGCGCAGTGTGGAGTGTATGGGCATTCAGGATGTACATGTAATTGAAAATCGGAACAAGTACACACCTAATCCCGATGTGGTAATGGGTGCAGACAAATGGCTGAATATTCATCGCTATAACGGACACGAGAATAATACGATTGCATGTATCCGTGAATTGAAAAAACAAGGTTATCGCATTGTAGCAACAACACCGCATACTAAAGATTGTCTCATCGAAGATCTACCAATTGAAAGCGGTAAGATAGCATTGGTGTTTGGTACCGAAATCGATGGTATATCGGAATTGGTAAAACAGGAAGCCGATGAGTTCGTAAAGATTCCTATGGTGGGCTTTACGGAGAGTTACAACATCTCGGTATCGGCAGCTATCTGTTTATATGAACTTACCAAACGCATGAAGAAATCGAATGTTGCGTGGCGCTTAAGCGAACAGGAACAAGAGCAACTAAAACTCGACTGGGTGCGCGCTAGTGTTCAACGCCCGGATTTGCTGGAAAAAGAATTTGAAGCAAAGCAATAACAATTTTTCTATATTTGATCAGAAGCGATAGCGTAAGCAGGATCTGAACATGATCCGGAGTTGGAGAAGTGAATGCGAATTGCAATAACTAAACAGAATTCAATCAGTAATCACCAATAACCAAACCTACATTACTTATGGGACGCGGAGATAAAAAATCAAGAAAAGGTAAAATTCAAATGGGCTCTTACGGTGTAACCCGACCACGTAAGACAAAGAAAAAAGTTGTGGCAGCAGCGACGCCAAAACCGGCAAAGAAAGCTGCAGCTAAAAAAGCTCCGGCAAAGAAAACTGCCAAAAAAAGCTGAATAAGAATACCTAACAAAGGAAAAGAGCTGTTCAAATAGAACAGCTCTTTTTGTTATGGGGCCAGTCGAACTTTATGCCAACTGTTATCGTCCTGCAGGATATAACAAATCCTATCGTGCAATCGACTTTCACGTCCTTGCCAAAACTCAACCCGATTGTGTTTCAGCACGTATCCACCCCACCATTCCGGACGCAACACCTCTCCCGTTTCAAACTTCTTCGTGACATTATTCAACATGTCATCCAATGCGTTTCTGTCGGCGATCATTTCAC
Source organism: Bacteroidota bacterium (assembly GCA_021299855.1). Classification (GTDB taxonomy): domain Bacteria; phylum Bacteroidota; class Bacteroidia; order Palsa-965; family Palsa-965. Next base: position 65,143 of record JAJTEY010000003.1, read on the forward strand.
TTTGCGGTGAAGCCCATGCACCTAAACGCGATGATCGCGGACGTTTCATAAAATACGCATCAGAGTCGGCAGCACTTTGTTTACTTACAATACCTTCTATCCGCACCTGACGTTCCAACTCGGGCCACCAAAACGTTAAACATGCATTAGGATTCACTGCAAGATCATTGCCTTTCTTACTGTTATAATTCGTGTAAAACACAAATCCGTTTTCTTCAAAATTTCGCAATAACAATACACGAGCAGAAGGCTTACCCGAACCATCAACCGTCGATAGTACCGTAGCGTTCGGATCATGAATCTTGGCATCAACAGCATCGCGAAACCACTTTTCAAATTGAGCAGTAGGTGTATCTACCAACATGGCTTCGTCCAGCGTAGCCTTTTTAAAATCGTGACGTAATTGATTGATGTAATCGAGTAAGTCTGACATATATGATGAATTTGTGTTAAAGATAGTATTCACAATCCATAACAATTATGACCTTGCTCATTTACAAAACCGTTATGTAAATTTGCATCGTGTTTCCTGAAAATAAACTATCTCCTTCAGCCGGTCGGGTTTTGATCTCAGAGCCGTTTATGATGGATCCGTATTTCCGCAGATCCGTTGGTATCATCGCGGAACATAACTCCAAAGGAACTGTAGCATTTATGCTGAATAAATCGCTTGGCATTCACATTCATGAAGCGATGAATGATTTTCCGAAACTACCGATTCCACTGCATTTCGGAGGTCCTGTTCAAAAAGATCAACTCTATTACATTCATCGTCTAGGTGCATTAATTCCTGATAGTTACGAAATAATGCCGGGAATATGGTGGCAAGGAAAGCTGGACACCATGATAGAATTGCTCAACGAAAATATAGCCACTGCAGCTAATGTCCGCTTTCTGGCAGGATACGCCGGTTGGGAAAAAAATCAATTGCGTCGTGAACTGGATGAGCGCAGCTGGTTTATTAGTGAACAGCAAGTTGATTGGATTTTTAATACCGCAACTGACCGGATGTGGAAACAAGCATTAAAAAATATGGGACAAGACTTTAGTGTCGTAGCTGAATATCCCGAAGATTTTTCTGCCAATTAATCGTTCACATCTGCAACTTTCTGTAACGCATCAGGATCCAGCACCTATATTTTACTTCCGTGCGATTCGACTCAACCGCGCTTTTTAAATCCTGTAATACGCGCACCAACGTTTCTTTCACGGTGCCCTCGTATGATGCAAAATCGTCGCGCGATAAATTAATATCGTTTCCCGTTGGATAGGCATATTTTTGATGCAATACCTATAGCCCAAAGACTCCTAACTTGCTTTTCTGTAGATTGGGGTGCTGCGTGAAAAACGAAAAGTGCCGGATAACAACAACGCAAGATCTGTTAGATTACTACATTTGTTCCGTGACAAAAGTCATCAAATTTGTTGAGACAGCCATTGAATGGTTGCACGATAGATTGGATAAGAAGCAATTTCTCATCTTGTCCAGTATTCTTGTTGGTCTAACTGCAGGTTTAGCAGCTATT
>JAJTEY010000052.1 GCA_021299855.1 Bacteroidota bacterium
ATATTGATCCACGGAATATTCGTATTTACGGAAACGGGCAGGGACAACTTCCTTTTAGTAATAGCGCACCACATTACGACGATCTGCATGAATACGCGATTATGGTACAAGGTGAATCGGACGGTGTTTTTGATGCCAATGATGCTGTTTTGTTTTACGGTGTTTCTCCAAATACGTGGAAGTACAATTCGACAGACTCGACATTCGCGCATCAGGTGCATAGCTATTCCGATACAACTTATTATTTCTTAAATGTTGATTTAGGCCCCGGAAAAAGAATTGCTGCACAGTCATCAAGTTCTTTGCCTGCAACGCATACGGTGAATACGTTTAATGATTATCAATACCATGAAAGCGATTCGAAGAACCTGATTAAATCGGGACGTGAATGGTACGGTGAAGAGTTTAACATTATCAATAACTATTCGTTCTCGTTCACCTTCCCGAATATTGTTTCTACATCACGTGTAAATGTGAAAGTGGATATGGTTTCGAGATATGAAACCGTCCATAACTATACGGTTACAGCGCAAAATACAACGCAGGTTATTGCCATTAACGGTGCGCAGACACAATGTTATTATTGTTGTTATGCATTAGCAGGCAAAGCTGATTTTGATTTCTTGCCTGCAGGTCCTGTAGTGTCTGTGAACGTGGCACGTCAGTTGAATGCATCACCGGCTCCATTGGGATATTTAAATTGGATTGAGGTTAACGTTCGTCGTCAATTAAGGATGAGCGGCAATCAGATGAGCTTCCGTGATGCTGAATCTGTTGGTGTTGGCAATGTTGGTCAATTTACCTTGTCCGATGTTTCACCGAATGTTGTGGTGTGGGATGTAACAGATATGGAAAATGTTTTCTTACAACAAGGTAATTTATCCGGAAACGATTTTATTTGGACGCAATCTGCCGATTCATTGCGCGAGTATATTGCCTTTGATGGTTCATCGTACTTTACTCCTGTTGCGCATGGTGAAGTGAGTAATCAGAATTTGCATGCCATGGAGCCTGCGGAGTTCATTATTATTACTCATCCTTCTTTTATGGCGCAGGCGCAAGAACTGGCGTTATTGCACGAACAACATGATAGTCTGACGTATGTAATTGTAACGCCACAGCAGATTTACAATGAATTCTCTGCAGGTGCGCAAGATGTTACAGCTATTCGTGATTTCATTCGCATGTTGTATGATCGTGCGGACAGCCCTGATGAAATGCCGCGTTATGTGTTGTTGTTTGGTGATGGATCATACGACAACAAGCGTCGTCTTCCGAATAACACCAACATGATTCCAACTTTCCAAAATAGAAATTCGTTGTGTTTTACGGAATCGTATGTGGCCGATGAGTTTTATTGTTTGTTGGATGATTCCGGTGAATGGGATACGGGAAGTGATATTGGTGCAATGGATGTGAGCATCGGACGATTGCCTGTTGGTTCTGTGTCAGAAGCACAAAACATGGTGAACAAGGTTCGTCAATACATCACTAAAACAACGCCGAATACATCACCTGCAGCGTGTCTTGCAGACGGTTGCAACAAGGGCGGAGAATGGCAAAGCTGGATCACCTTCATTGGTGACGATGAAGACTCGAATATTCACATGAGTCAATCGGATCAGTTAGCAGCCATTGTGGATACTACGTATCATGCGTATAACATTGAGAAGATTTACCTGGACGCTTATCAACAGGAGCAAACTCCGGGAGGCGAACGCTATCCGCAGGTTAATGAAGCTTTTGATAAGCGCATGGAGAAAGGGTGCTTAATTCTGAATTATACCGGTCATGGTGGTGAAGTTGGATTAGCACACGAGCGAATTCTTGAAGTAGGTCAGATTAATGCGTGGGACAACAAGTGCAATATGCCATTGTTTGTTACTGCTACCTGCGAGTTTAGCCGATTTGATGATCCGGGTCGTGTATCAGCCGGAGAGTATGTGTTGCTGAATCCGAATGGAGGAGGCATAGGATTATTAACCACAGTGCGATTGGTTTATTCAACGCCGAATTTCATTCTGAACCGCAACTTTTATTTTGTTGCATTCGAGCCTGAAAACGGCGAACAGCCGCACATTGGCGATGTCTATCGCAAAACAAAAGTGCTGAGCGGTTACAGTACCAACAACAGAAATTTTACTTTGCTGGGAGATCCTGCGTTGAAGTTGAATTATCCAACGTACAACGTGGCAACAACGCATATTAATAACGTTCCAGTTGGTGCCAATGCAGATACCATTCGTGCGTTGAGCAGAATAACTATCAAAGGCATGGTGACAGACTCGTTGGGAAATAAAATCAACAACTACAATGGAGTTCTATATCCGACAGTTTTTGATAAAGTAACCACGGTTACTACTTTGCAGAATGATCCGCCGATATCTGCATTTACATTCAAAACACAACGTAATGTCATTTATAAAGGCAAATTGAATGTAGTGAACGGAGATTTTGAGTTTACGTTTGTTGTTCCGCGTGATATTCAGTTTCAATTTGGTGCGGGACGTATAAGTTACTTTGCGGAAAATGGAGTATTCGATGCCGCCGGTGCGTATGAAAATATTGTAGTTGGTGGTTCTGATCCGAATGCTCCTGCCGACGGAACAGGTCCTCAGGTACGCTTGTTTTTAAACGATTCAAATTTCGTAGCAGGTGGAATGACAGATGCTTCTCCGAAATTGTTTGCAATGATTTTTGATAGCAGTGGTGTTAACACTGTTGGTAATGGTATCGGACATGATATTCTTGCCGTGCTGGATGAAGAGACGGATAATGCACTTGTACTCAATGATTATTACCAGGCGAATTTGAATAGTTATCAAAGTGGAACTATTTTGTATCCGTACAGCAAATTGTCGGAAGGCCCGCACACATTATCGTTGAAAGTATGGGATGTGTACAACAATTCATCTACCGCGAAAACAGATTTTGTTGTGAGCAGTTCCGCAACGTTGGCATTAGCGCATGTATTGAACTATCCGAATCCGTTTACGACGAACACCGCGTTTTATTTCGAACACAACCAGGCGTGTTCGGAATTTAACGTGACCATTCAGGTGTTTACGGTTAGCGGCAAATTGGTGAAAACGATAAATGAGCCCGTGCATACTAATGGCTATCGGTCTTCGGGAATTACGTGGGACGGCCGTGATGATTACGGTGATCCAATTGGTCGCGGAACATACATCTATAAGGTATTTGTTCGCAGTGCCGATGGACAGACCGCCGAACAATATGAAAAGCTTGTGATACTCAACTAATAGATTTCAGCATTTTAATACATTTGTTTCCTTTCAAAATTGCTCAGACAATGAATACTAGAACCAATACGTTACTCATCGGTAGCTTGTTAGCAGCTAGTGCGGGTTCTTTAACTGCACAGGTTAATCTGACTACAGATGAATTGTTGGGACAAATCAACACCATTACAACGGCAGTCCCGTTCCTGATGATTTCTCCGGATTCCAGAAGTGGCGGAATGGGCGAAACCGGTGTTGCTACCACTCCCGATGTTAATTCGATTCATTGGAATGCGGCGAAACTGGCGTTTGCATCGAAGAAAACAGGTTTTGGTATTTCCTATACACCTTGGTTACGCGCTTTAGTGCCTGATATTAATTTGGCGTACGTTTCGTTTTATACGCAGCCTAATAAAGAGTCGGCGTTTGGAATGTCTATGCGTTATTTTTCTTTGGGTAACATCACCTTTACGGACGTAGTTGGAAACACCATCGGACAGTTTCGCCCTAACGAATTTGCGCTGGATGGTGCGTATTCCCGGAAATTAGGTCGTCGTTTTTCGGCAGGTATGTCGGCACGAATTGTTCGCTCTAATTTAACAAACGGCATTACAGTTCAAGGGCAGGACACACGTCCGGGAACTGCATTCGCGGTTGATTTGAGTGGTTATTATTTCAATGATGATATCAAATTGAGCGGCAAAAAAGCAATTTTTATGAGCGGTATTGCCATCACTAACATAGGTAATAAAATTTCCTACAGCACATCTATTAATCGTGATTTCATTCCGATTAATATGCGCTTGGGTAGTGGTTTACAAGTGAAAGCGGACGATTATAACAAAATCGGATTTCAGCTGGAGTTCAACAAATTGCTGGTGCCAACTCCTCCTGTGTACTTGTTGGATTCTGTGAACGGTGGTCCGGTTATTGGCCCTGATGGAAATTATGTAATTCTTGCGGGTCGTGATCCTGATCGTTCAGTACCTGCAGGTATGATTGGTTCTTTCTATGATGCGCCGTCAGGATTTAAAGAGGAGATGCGTGAAATCAACATCAATTTCGGAACTGAATATTGGTACAACGATCAATTTGCGGTGCGCGCCGGATATTTTTACGAGCATCCGACCAAAGGAAATCGTCAGTTCTTCACACTTGGTGCAGGTATCAAATACAATGTATTCGGATTGGATTTTGCTTATTTGATTCCTACAAACGGTCAGCGTAGTCCGTTACAGAATACATTACGTTTCACGATGACATTTGACTTCGACGCGTTCAAATCTCAGAATGAAGGCGACAAATAATGTAGAACACAACAAAACATAAAATGCCGGTAGAATATTGACCGGCATTTTTTATAACTATAAATGATGATACCAAATATTCGTGTAGGATTCGGGTTTGATGTGCATCAATTAAAGGAAGGTCGTCTAATGATTCTTGGCGGCGTTCGTATTGAACATGATAAAGGATGTGATGGACATTCGGATGCAGATGTTTTGCTGCATGCTATTTGCGACGCGCTTTTAGGTGCAGCAGGAATGCGTGATATCGGTTTTCACTTCCCTAATACATCAGCAGCGTTTAAAGATGCGGACAGCAAGAATTTATTGAAGCATGTGGTGCAGTTGATTCGCGAACAAGGTTGGCAAGTGATCAACGTAGATGCTACTTTAACTTTGGAAGCGCCAAAAATTAATCCGCATATTGCTGCAATGATTAAAATAATTGCTCCAATTCTTGAAGTTGATGAGGACCGTGTAGCAATCAAAGCTACCACGAACGAAAAAATGGGTTACGTTGGGAGTGGAGAAGGCGCGAATGCGTATGCCGTTGCGCTTATCGGAAAACCTTAATCGATATTAATGGTATACTCTATGCCAATAATATATAGAGTCTCCGGATCGCTGATGTTCCACTCTTTTTGTACCAATCCGTAGAAGCCGATTTGGTGCATTTTGTTTATGGAGTAATCTACTCCGCCCATAAATCGCGTACGGTCGAATCCTTTGTGGTAAGCCACGCGTGGATCATGGATGAGCCAACGCATTTCTGTGCCGATGTAAGGTGAAAAAAGTTCGTTTAGTTTGAACGAACATTTGAAAAGATTTCTCCAGTACGATTCGGGAACATATCCAAATTGTGCAGCATATCCATATCCGCGCCATTCATATTGTAAACGACTTCGATATGCAATCGTAAAACGTCCGGGTTTTAGTCGCGCAATAACATCTGCATACAAGCGATGACGAATACCCCAAAAGCCGTCTTCCTTGTGTTTGTTGATCATTCTGTACGTTCCGGCCAGGCGAAAGTTCTTGTTGAATTTGTACGTTAAACCAACGTTGGTGTAAAATAAATTTACGGTTGTTAGGTTGTCACGTACACGGAATTCCTGATCGAAATTGAAAACTAATTTATCGCCAAGATCTTTGTTTACGCTCAAAGTAGTCCACAGACCGAGGTCGCTGCGTTGTGCGTGCAGCGCGGAAGTGAACATCAATACAACAAATAAGAAGCGCAAACGCATCATACAGTTACTTTTGATAATAATAGACTTTAATAACAGCAGAATCTTTCAGGTAGTCTACTTTACCAACGCTCGCTTTATGAATATTTAGACCGGTACGTTGTCTTAAATCCTGCAACAAAGCTTCGTATTGTTCGGGTTTGATGAGGTCGATATTATCATATTGAATAGTTTGTACAAATTCGGTTTTCATTAAAATATTTCCATCCAGAAAGAAAGCAGCAACGACGATAAATCCGTTAATGATCGCCAATTCCAGAATGCTACCGCGAATTACGGAACTGATTAATCCGAGTGCAATTACGGTAAACAAATAGGTCATATCTCGTGCGGAAATATCTTCCGTACGATAACGCAGCAATGAAAACACAGCAAATAAACCGAATGCGGCACCGGTTGAGAAACTCGATTTCGTGTTCAGTAAAAATGATATTGCAAAAATGGTGATATTGAACATGAAGAATGTGAAGAAGTAATCACGTCTTCTGTACACCGGAAAATAGATCAAACGAATGAGGACAAACATGGCGAAAAGGTTCAACCCAAGTCGTGCAAAGAATGCGGCATTGAAGCGATCCAGCGCCGTTGTGAAAAATGATACTTCAGCTTCTTCTTTTTCCTTGTCTTTCTTTTTCTTTTTCTTTTCCTCATCTGCGTCTTGATCTGCCGGAGTTGCATTCTCACTTAACGGCATATCTGTTTGTGCGTGGAGGGCCGGAGCGGGCGCGAGTGCGATGAATAACCAGAATAAAATATGTAATGATCTAACTAACATGGGCGATTTTATCTACGGTTTTTAAATCTTGTTTGAAATTATTGATTTTAATATCGTTATGTAATTTGCTCATCGCCATCACGAACTTACTCATGCCGAATGGCTTGATGCGTCGTTGTTGCAATGCTTTACGAAATGGTGTTTGTGCGCGACTATCTAGTTTCGCTTCTATGATTACTAAGCCTGTAAATTGGTGTGCGGTATTTCCATCACGGACCACCAGATTGGTGTCGATAGTTAAACGTTCCTGCCCGGTTTTGTTGACCAGTGTAATTCGATCGTATTCTACAACCAGCGCGGGTGTTAATTCTTCCGGATGTAGATGCGTTTCTTTTTCGAGAAAGGTTGTTGTGGCATCATTAAAGATACTGTCATCCGATTTTAATTTAATTCTCGATTTCAACGTACGGCCCTTGTTGCTTTTTTTCTTGATTTCAAAAAAGGCCAGGTTGGAATCGACGTATTTACGAATACGAATTTTAAATCGCGGCACTTTCCCCTGATGGTGCTGTTTGTACATTAAATGTTCCGGAGTGTCCAGATAAGTGGTTTCATAATGCGCCACACGATTTCCGTTAATGTCCAGCGTCCGGTATTGCTGTAATACTTCCTGAAGTACAGGTAACAGTTGGTCTTCATGAATATTGTACTTCACGTCAATTCGGTCCAGCAGTTTTACGTTATCCATTTCGGACAAACTGATGGGTTCGAACCGGGCGAGAACATCCTGAAGCGCCTTCTTGTCCATGATTAAGCGTACGTGTATTTAATTACTTTAATCAAGGTATCGTTAGGCCCGTAAATTTTCTTTTCTGTCTTTAAGCCCTTGGCATTATACACGTAAATTTCTTTGCGAATTATCTTACCGGAAGCATCCATGGTAAGTTCCATCAACTTCTCGCCTTTACTGTTATACGTAAATGTGGTGCGTTGAATAATATTTCCGGCTTGATCGTATTGCGTTTCTTCTACTTTATCCCCGTTGCCATTGTGTTTCCATGTGGTGCGGGAATATTTCGGATCTTCCGAATTGTCCTTCGCTGATTTATTGTTTTCGACGATTTCTTCCGATTTTTCTTTTCCCGCATATTTGGTGCGCACGCGCTTACGTGTAGACCCATCTTTATTGTAATCGACTTCTTCAATTACATTTCCATCTTTGTCAAACGCCTTATACGATGATTTGTACGTAACACCTTCTTTGCCATTTTCAAATAGCGTGGTGGTTTCGGTAGTAGATTTGATTTTGTATTCTTTCGCTTGTTTACGCGACTGTGCTCCGACTTTAGCCGTGAACAAAAGAACTACCATCAACAACAGTGTTTGCTTCATACCGCTCATTTCTTAATTTCAATAACCGGTGCTTCAGCTTCTTGTTTCTTAGAAGTGATTTCAACGGTTACGGAAACCGCTTCGCGTTCAGCAGGCGTGCAAACTGTTGAGTAAGCGTAAATGGTGTACTTGCCGGGGCGCAAATAACGAAACCAGTACGTACCGTCAGGGCCGGTGCGGATGCGATCTCCGTATGAAGGGTCATCTCCGTACACAATGTAAACTTCTTCATCGGGAGCCCAATATTCTCCTGATAAAGTATTGCAGTTGCTGACGTAACGTTTGGCGTAGATCTTTCCTTTAATACTGGCGCTTCCCCCTTCACCGGGGCCACTGCTGCACGAGATGGTGATAAGCAAAATAAAGGCGCATAGTGCGGCAAACTTTCGTTTCATGGTGAAGTGCAATGGTGTTTTGTTCATAATTGTGATGATGTGGACGGAAAGATAATTGTTGTATGATTATGGTTGTTAGTGCGAAACGACAATTTTATGGGATTGTCGCTGAGTAGCAGTTATGAATTCGACGAAATAAATTCCGTTCGGCCAGGTGCTGCAGGAAACAGTTGAGGATCCGTAAACGTTTTCGCGTGAGGCAATCCATTGCCCCTGCGCATTAAACATACGGCAGCTGTATTGTTCGTCCCCCGGCGGAGTGATGGTGAAATAGTCGTTGGCAGGATTCGGCGACTGGTTAAATGCTACAATATTTGATGAATTATCGGGAACCAATAGCCAACATCCGAAAGCGCTCAATTGATTCATTAACGAATTCCGACGAGCAGTGATAAACGATTTAAGTCCCGGCATGGTTATTCCTCCGTTAGGTCCGGGCAGTGTAACGGCCATGTTGATATTGTCTTCGAAGTGCTGGTTGGTGTAAAACTTATGTGTATCAGCATACACATAAGGACGTATAACATTAGCAATACTGTCGATGATCGGATCAATGATATCATTCGTAAAATCACTGCTTAGCATCACGCAAAGCGCGTTGATATAATCCTGATGATACACACTGTTGTTAAACAAGTTATTCAGCAAAGGTCGATTGGCAGGCTGATTGATGTAGTTGTAAGGGATAGTCTGGATGGCGTTTGCATTCATGTTCATTTGAAAATTTCCGAATGCTTCATTAACGTCCCACACAATCCAGCGGAAAATGTCGGCATCTTCATCATGATAGATGTAGTAATTATGACCGCTGCCGGTGTATGAATCGAGGTTGGAGAAAATATTGGAAAATGCAGCGGCCTTCAAAACACTCCACGTGTCAAATACCGTTGGTAACGAATCCTGAAAATTAGTTGCCGGTGTATTGTTGACAATATCAATAGCATGCACTAAGTCGCTCCAGTCATTAGTTTGCGTGCGGTCTAGTTCATATTTGTTATAATATAATGAAGGTGTTGCCCCCAGCCATTTCAAATCTCCGGACGGATCGCCTTTAAACAAATTACCATCATTGTTATTGAAACGTTGGGTGAGAAATTTTGCGTTCACTTCTTCCACCAAAGTGTACAGTCCCCAGTAGGAACTGTTGATGTACACGCGAACGTAGGTGCATCGTGGCGCAAGTATTCCCTGACGTCGGCAAAAATCCAGCGCCAATTTTTCTCGCATGAAAGTGGGATCCTTGAAGCAGTTGTTCAGGTTGATTTTTTTTATGCCGTCATAATTAAGGACAGAATCAAATTCGTTGAAATCAATTTTGAATGATTTCTTGTCGGACGGATTGTTATAAGATGAATTGCCTTTAAACTTCGCACCCACATCATCCATCACACGACCATTGAGCACCACCTGACATTTTGTGTAATAGTCGTTGGTGTAGCCGTCTTCAAGCGTATCCCAATATGCAGGTTGCGTAAAGTTGAGATGAATTTCATGTACGGTTGATACATTCCACAAGCTGTCGCCATCTTGATGGGGCTGCGCAAAAAGTTGGCTTCCGAATAGAAGCAACGTAGCGAGTAAAGTGTATTTCATAGTGTTGAGACGCTGAAATCTTGCCGAAGTTTAATATTTGGTTTCGAAAAGACTACTGGAAAGTTAACAGAATTCGGGAAACCTTGAAATGATTTCATTTGACAAAAGAATTTTGCCGAAATAAATTGCAGACAAATCAGCTACCTTTAACGCAATGGGAAAGCAATTTGAAATAGTTACCAAGGTGCTGGAGTACGACAACGATTCCGAATTGGCTGAAGTTGATCGTAATTTATTGGTTCAGGCCCGTGATGCAACATCTCGTGCTTATGCGCCGTATTCCAATTTTCGCGTGGGTGCGGCGGTGTTGCTCAGTAATGGCGTAGTTGTGGGCGGCAATAACCAGGAAAATGTCGCCTATCCATCGGGATTGTGTGCCGAACGTGTGGCGATAT
>JAJTEY010000053.1 GCA_021299855.1 Bacteroidota bacterium
ACGACCTTCTTCCCGAACAAGATCTTCCCGTGAATCAATATAATTGCGCAAGTCGTCCATCACGGATTTAATTTTTTCGGGTGAGGTAGAATACGTTACTCCGATAGTGGTGATGACACGTCGTGAATTTCGTTTACTCACGTTATAAATTTCATTCTCCACCATCTTTCTATTTGGAACAGTAATGTATGTACTGTCTTCTGCGCGAATACGTGTACTTCGAAACCCGATCCGATCTATTGTTCCGACTTGATTATTGGGAAGTAGAATATTTTCGCCAACAGAAAAAGGTTTGTCCAGAAATACCGTGAAACTTCCGATAAGATTTTCCAAACTCTCCTTCGCCGCCAATGCCACAGCGATACCACCAATTCCCAAACCTGCAATCAATGAGGCAATGTTCATGTCAAAGATGCTGCCTAACATGATGAAGATGGCGAGAATAACTATGATCACCTTTATCGCTTCACGTAAAAAGGGAACCAGTTGATCGTCAGCGGTAGATTCGGTTTTTGATGCACGATGCAATAAAATCAAACCAAAGAAATCCGTAATGCGCAACAACAACCACGTAATGGCAATGCCAATCATCAGCGCTACCAATTTCGCGCTGATCATGATCACGCCGAATTCTTCTTTCGGAGCGAGCTTCCATGCTGTTGGCCAGTGCAGGTAATTTCCGGCTATCGATAATGCAATGAAAAACAATAATAAGTTCCACGGCTTACGTACTAAATCGAACAGCTTCTGAAAACCGATTTCTTCTTTTTCCTTGCGTTGAAAAAATCGAAATAAAAGCTTCGTAAGTCCTTTGGCAATTAATGTGCGAACAAGTAATGCGAATAAAACAATCAGCGCAAAAGTAACCCAATCCTGAATGGTGTTGGGCGCAATAAAAACCTTTGAAGCGATTGAATTAATATCCACGGTTACAATAATGATTTTAAGGCGCGTGTAAATGCTGCTTTAGCAATGTGCGATTTATCGGCATGTTCGGCATGTGTTGCTTGTAAAGCTTTTTTAATCGTCTCGGACACATCATTAAAAATAGCCTCGTCAGAGACAACTGCATTGTCCTGCATGAGATATGCAAACACACGTGCCATTCCGCAGTTCGCGATAAAGTCCGGAATGATGCTCACTTTTTCATCTGCAAATTCCCCGGTTGGTCCGAAGAAAATTTCAGGATCTGCAAACGGAACATTGGCACCGCAAGAAATTACTTCAAGTCCATGGTCAATCATGGTTTGCAATTGTTCCTTCGTAACCAGTCGGGATGCAGCGGCAGGAATAAATATTTCTGCACCGCAAGACCACACTTGTTTTTGAATTTCTTCAGCAGACAACATGTTCGCTGCAATCAACTGATTCCCTTTTTTGCTCGTGAACAACTCACGTACTGCAGGGAAAGCGAACCCTGCGTTATTGATTAATCCACCATTACGGTCAATAATTCCGGTAATTTTTACGCCATCCTGCGCTAGGTAATAAGCCGCTGCTGCTGCAACATTGCCCCAACCCTGAATGATAGCGCGTTTGCCCCGGAGTTCTCCGCCCCATAAGCTATAATAATGTTTCACTGCTTCTGCAACGCCATAGCCTGTAATCATATCGGCAACCGTAAATCCTTCACCGGGAACAAAACGACTATCGCTTACTTTTTTTATCACACCCGCGCGAAGCTGTTCAATGCGTTTTGCTTTGCCGGCTGCCATCGCTCCAAAATGTCCATTTACGACACCTTCCTGCGGATGCAAAAGCCCCAACTCTTCTGTAACCGGAATTACTTCATGAATTTCATCCACATTTAAATCGCCACCTGTGCCGTAATAGTTTTTCAGCAAAGGCATTACTGCCTTGAACCAGCGTTGCAACACACCTGCTTTTCGTGGGTCTGCAGGATCGAAGTTAATCCCTGATTTAGCGCCACCAATTGGCGGGCCGGCAACAGTAAACTTAACTTCCATTGTTTTAGCGAGTGACTCCACTTCGCGTTTATCCAAACCTTTACGCATGCGAGTTCCGCCTCCCGCTGCACCGCCGCGAAGTGAATTGATGACCACCCATCCTTCGGCCTCGGTTTCGGCATCTTTCCATTCGAATACAATTTCAGGACGTTTATTTTCGTACCGGTCAAGTAGATCTTTCATTTTGGTTTTTTCTATGCGGTAAAAGTACAAATTGATTGGTGAAGAAATGGTTACTAAAAATCATTTGCAGATTCTATAAATTCTGTAAAATTGTCCCCGCAATAGTTCGGAACAAACTCTTGTCATTCACATGTGCAACTGCAAAAGATGAAAAAACAAGTTAAAGCAACAAAGTCCGCAGCCGCTAAACCTCCGGCTCCTGCGAAGAAAGGAAAGACTTCCGGAAAGAAGCGGAACGAAGAAGAATTGGACGATGAAGATCTTCCTGAAGAATCGGAAGACGATGATGACATCGTTGATGATTTCGAAAATGTGGATGATGATGATTCCTCATCAAAAGATGATGATCCGGATATTGAAGGTGATGTGAAGTTTGATGACTTCGATCTGGACGACGACGATGATGAGTTTTTTGACGATGATCGTTTCTAGAAATGCTATAAAGACTGCTTCGGTGGTCTTTTTTTATGCAAGATAAATTGCTCCGCCAATAGAATCTTTACTTCCGCCGGTCACACTTTTTAACGTGTTAATACGATTGTTTATGCGCAACCAACCGAGATATGCAAAGATTAAAGCTTCTTTGAAAGCAACAATCTGATCATCCGGTATTTCTACGGTGCAAGTTGTTTGCTCACGAATTCGTTGCACAAGAAATGTGTTGAATGCTCCGCCACCCGTAACGATCGTGTTTTTACGACCATTAAGAGACTGTGCAATTTGAAACGCAGCATGCTCTGTGCAGGTGCGCAACAAATCGACAGTAGGCAATATTTCCGGCAACAAGTGTCGAATCTCTTGTTCTACCCATTCTCGCCCCAACGATTTCGGAAACTTCATTTTGTAAAAATCAAGATTGTTCAATTGCGCGAGAAGTGCAGGAATGACAACTCCACTTTGCGCAATGGCTCCACCTGCATCATAACTCATATGAAGTCGTGATGACAATTCGTTCAATATGTAGTTCGCAGGACAAATATCTCCTGCTACACGAATGCCATTTTCTTCAAAGGAAATATTCGCAAACCCGCCAATGTTAAGGCAAGCATCGTAGTTGCCAAAAAGTAATTGATCACCAATTGGCACTAGGGGAGCTCCTTGTCCACCCAATGCAACATCTAACGAGCGAAAATCACAAACCACAGGCAGTCCGCAAGCCGCAGCAATTGCCGATCCGTGACCAATTTGTAAAGTGTATCCGTTTGTGGGGTTGTGAAAAATAGTGTGACCGTGAGAAGCGACAGCAGTAATAACCGTATCCTTCAAGTGCTGATTCATGAATCGTGCAATATGTTCGCCTATCAATCGTCCGTAAGTACGATCAATCCCCGTCAAACGAACGCCGCTGCAGGTTTCGGCTTCTCTCAATAGTGCTTTCGTGGAAGCGTCGTACGAAATTGTCTCCGCCTTTATTATTTCAAACGTATTGTCCGATGCAAACGTACAGGCACAAAGATCTAATCCATCCAAGGAAGTGCCGGACATTACTCCAATAATGACGTTAGGTTGTGCCATAGTTAAAGGTGCAATTATTTCGTTGAATTATAGGCTAAAATTAAGCACCATAAAGAATCTCATTAAGCTGTTTCGGTTATATTTGTCAGCCATTTAAGTCTAACATTTAATACCATAATATCATGCATTTCGAGTTGACAGAAGAACATTTGATGATTCAAAAAGCCGCACGTGATTTTGCGCAGAATGAATTAAAGCCTGGAGTGATTGAGCGCGACGAGCATCAGAAGTTTCCGACAGACTATGTGAAGAAGATGGGAGAGCTGGGATTCCTCGGAATGATGGTGGATCCAAAGTACGGTGGCGGTGGAATGGACACCATTTCTTACGTTTTAGCAATGGAAGAAATTTCCAAAGTTGATGCGTCCTGTTCCGTAATCATGTCGGTGAACAACTCATTGGTTTGTTGGGGGCTGGAGCAATTCGGGACGGAAGAGCAAAAGCAAAAATATTTAGTGCCTTTGGCAACAGGAGAAATCATCGGCGCTTTCTGTTTGTCTGAACCTGAAGCCGGATCGGATGCAACTTCTCAGCGTACAACCGCAATTGATAAAGGCGATCACTATTTGTTAAATGGAACCAAGAACTGGATCACTAACGGTAATAGCGCTTCGGTGTATTTGGTTATCGCGCAAACGGATATTGATAAAGGACATAAAGGAATTAACGCGTTCATCGTAGAGAAGGGCATGCCCGGATTCGAGGTAGGGCCTAAAGAAAACAAAATGGGTATCCGCGCTTCCGATACACATTCATTGATGTTTACCGACGTGAAAGTGCCGAAAGAAAATCGTATTGGTGAAGATGGATTCGGGTTCAAGTTTGCCATGAAAACATTGACCGGAGGACGCATCGGCATTGCTTCTCAGGCTCTGGGTATTGCTTCCGGTGCTTATGAATTAGCATTAGCCTATTCGAAAGAGCGTAAAGCTTTCGGTAAACCAATTCATCAGCATCAGGCCATTGCATTTAAGTTGGCGGATATGGCTACTGAAATTGAAGCAGCGCGTTTATTGTGTTTAAAAGCTGCTTGGCAGAAAGACAATGATCACGATTATACAATCACTAGTGCAATGGCGAAGTTGTACGCTTCACGTGTTGCAATGTGGGTAACAACCGAGGCAGTGCAGGTACACGGTGGTTATGGTTTCGTAAAAGAATACCATGTTGAGCGTTTGATGCGCGATGCAAAGATCACGCAGATTTACGAAGGAACCAGCGAGGTACAGAAGATAGTAATCTCTCGTGGTGTGTTAGGTTAATAACACGTCTCCATAAAATTAAAGGCGATCGTCGTAGAGATGATCGCCTTTAATTTTTGTAACAAGTTCCATTATTTCAATGCTTCGGCAATGATTTCCATTTTTACACCACGTGAACCTTTAATAAGAATGAGTGATGCATTCGGTGCTAGTTGGGTCATGTGTTCTTTAGCAGCGCTAGAATTGCTGAGTTTCACGGCTGATGCATGTTGCACCTTCGCAAAATGTTCTCCGACTAAGATGATCTGTGCGTTGGGTAATTTTAGTGTTACGTAGTCGGCAATTTTCTGGTGTTCTTCCGCTGATTGTTCCCCAAGTTCAAACATATCGCCAAGCAGAGCAATCTTGTTTACAGCCGGCATGATGGACAAGTTGTCGATCGCTGCAACCATGCTGGATGGATTCGCATTGTAGCAGTCCAGAATTACTTGGTTGCTTCCAAATGTTTCCAATTGTGAACGTTGATTGGACGGAACGTAAGTTGCGATAGCCTCTTCAATTTCATTGATGTCAACGTTCAAGTGCATTCCAACAGCGGTTGCAGCCAACATATTGTTCAGGTTGTACGCACCAATCATCTCAGTCTTCACCTCACGCCGTTCCATGTTTCTCCAACTCCACGAATAGGTAACTGCTGGTGTAGCGCCTATTAACGTGCCATGAACTTCCGCATTTTCGCTTTGTCCGTAGGTATGAACGTGCGCATAATTCATGTACTGAGTTAAACGAACATCATCATTCAGGACGAACAATGTTTTGTTGTTTTGCATCAGATGATGAAAGAGTTCTGTTTTTCCTTTCAGCACACCTTCCGCACCACCAAAGCCTTCCAGATGCGCAAGCCCGATATTGGTAATTAATCCATAATCGGGAAGTGCAAGTTCACACAGTTCTTGTATTTCTCCTTGATGGTTGGCGCCCATTTCCACCACAGCAATTTCATGGTTTCTGTTTAAACGTAACAACGTTAACGGTACACCAATGTGATTGTTCAAATTACCGATTGTAGCGAGTGTATTGTATTGTCGGCTTAGCACTCGTGCCAGCAATTCTTTAGTGGAGGTTTTTCCGTTGCTTCCTGTTAATGCCACTACTCGCAAACCGTGTTCACCCAATTTCTCACGATGTAATCGTGCTAATAGTTGCAATGCTTTCAATGCATCATCCACTTGCAGGCATTGCGCGTTGTGATTCTCCCGGTGTTCATCGACAACTGCAAATGCTGCTCCTTTAGATAATGCATCGGCTGCAAAATCATTTCCATTAAAATTGGCACCTTTCAGTGCAAAGAATAGGCAACCGTTGGTAATAGTACGTGTGTCGGTGGAAACTTCCGGATGTTGCAGGAAGATCTCGTAAAGTTGTTCGATGGAAGTTTTCATAAAAAGAAACGCTCCAAGTTACGAATAACGTGGAGCGTTTCTTTTGATTGATATCAAGAGTTATCGACCGCCGAGACCTTGAGGAGAACCTACACGATCCATAGCGCAACGGAATCCGATAAACGCTGTTGCTTGTTGCTGATCCAGGAATCGTCTTGTTCCAGGAACCATCCAATAGGCCCTGTCTTTCCACGAGCCGCCTTTATAAACACGAGCTTTATCATTTACCAACGAAGTGATACCGTATTCATACATCAGCTTGTTAGCGCTAACTGCACTTGGATCACCGTAGTATACAGATGACAATCCGTCACCGTCACGGTAGTTGATGTTATCTGCGTACTTATAGTTACGACGCTTGTCCAGTTTATCTTCTTTGTAAGAAAGATCTACGTTACGATAGCGAATTGCACCCGGGATGCTCACGATGTTAGAATCTTTGTCGTAACGAACAGAATCTTCTACGTAAATCAATGTCGGATCTGTAGGATCTTTCATTTGAGTGCCGAATACGTTACCACGGAAAGGACGGAAATCGTCATCATCAGATAATGAAAGCGGGCGATAAACATCCATTACCCATTCTGATACGTTACCCGCCATGTTGTACAAGCCGTAGTCGTTAGGCCAGTAGGAATAAACAGGAGCTGTGATATCAGCAGCGTCATTCAACATACCTGCAGTGCCCATGTTATCACCATTAGAGCGCTTGTAGTTGGCCAACATCTGACCAATGTAACGCTCGTCAGGGTTACGAACCGCATGACCGTTCCAAGGATACAAACGACGATCCGTAATACGCTCACCGATAGTGTTACCGATCAATCCGAATGCCGCATACTCCCATTCAGCTTCTGTTGGGAGACGATATTTCGGAAGAAGTATACCATCTTCCATACGAACCATGCGCTCTTCAGCACCTGTTGGGTTCAAGTTCGGAACGTTTTGTACCACGTTACCCACGTAAGGGTTGTTAGCTTTAACACCTGCCAAATAGTGGTCAGTATTAAACGCGTTTTCGTTCACCAAATCCGGCGCCCAATCGAGAACACCTTCACGAATTAATATGAACTCGTTTACACGGTCACTTCTCCAGCTTGCGAAATTAGAAGCTTGTAACCAGCTAATACCTACTACAGGATAATCGCGGTAAGAAGGGTGACGCAGATAATACAATACGTAAGGCTCATTGTAAGCCAATTTTTCACGCCATACCAAAGTATCCGGCAAGGCTTGTGTGAAAATTTCCGGATAATCCGGCCCGTAAACGCGGCTTGTCCAGTACAAATACTCTAAGTAGTCCAGGTTACGTACTTCTGTTTCGTCCATGTAAAATGAAGAAACAGTAACACGACGAGGTACGTTGTTCCAGTCGTAATTAACGTCCTGTTCCACACGTCCCATGGTGAATGTACCGCCTTCCACAAGAACAAGTCCGGGACCTGTTT
The DNA here is from genome assembly GCA_021299855.1 of Bacteroidota bacterium. Taxonomy (GTDB): domain Bacteria; phylum Bacteroidota; class Bacteroidia; order Palsa-965; family Palsa-965. The sequence continues at coordinate 7,758 of JAJTEY010000053.1, forward strand.
CCTGTCCTTCGTATGGCATTACTTCGAAACCGCCGTTGTTCGGATCGTTGTAATTCCAGCCTGTCACATTCGAACGCTCTTTTTGACAGGATACCATCAAGGTGAAGCCTGCGAGCATTAATGGCAAGGTTAGTTTATTCATGTTTTAGTAGTTTTCGTAGTTTCCCTTTTGATTATATAACGTTGATTTTCCCTTTAATTACATGTGTGTCCGATTTTTTTTTAGAAAGACGGACAAGAAACGGTTCTAAACTTCTTTTTCTTCGGCTTACATTCAAACTGCATCTGGAAAGAAAGTTCGTGAGAACCCGCGGTAGCATTGGTTAATTTGGATACTGTAACATCGTAACTATATCCAAACTTGAACAAATCCTGCTGGAATCCGAGCAAGAGGATAAATGAATCCTGATTACGATACCACATACCACCAACCAATGGACCTTTACTGAAATAGATCCCTAAATTCAGCTGCTGGAAATCTTGTTGCTTTTGAAATAACACGTTAGGTGAAATCGATGTTTCACTGTAACGACCACCAATAGGAATAACCGCACCTGCGTGACCGGTATATTTCATTGGTAATTTAGATGGCCCTAAGAATCCTTCATCCGGCTCTGTGATGTGATGCACTGCAGCTCCGAAGAAATAGCGACGGCTATAACCTAACAAACCTGCAGAGAAATCTACGTTTGTTTTGCTGGTAGCGTTAGGAACCTCATTCGTGTTGTAGATAAATCCACGACGCGGATCAATCATATCACCGAAATTCAGTTTGCTCCAATCTACCGACTTCTGGGCGTACGTAGCTTGCAAGCCTACTTTCATAGAGAATTCACGTGTAATGTTGAGTTGGTACGAATAAATACCACTGATATTAGTGGTGTTAATCGTAGCCATACCTGCACGGTCGTTTGTAAACAAGAATCCAACACCCCCGGAAATAGCGTCGATGTGCTGGTCGTAAGACGCACTGTAGGTAACGAATGTCCCCGTGATGCCGGGCCACTGGTTACGGTAGTTCAAGCAAATGCGCGGACAGCGGGCTGTCCCGGCAAATGCCGGATTCAAATACAATGGGTTTGCATAGAACTGAGTAAACTCAGGGTCCTGTGCATAAAGATCGCCCAAGCCGGCACCGGCCAGCATTCCAAGGGCAACAATCACGCGTTTCAGCATAAATGGGTGCTGTTAGGTGTAAGACACAATTATACGACATTATGACGAAACAGTTGCAAAAAGTTGCTTTTTTCAACAGTCACGCAATAATTTATGTTTGCCATCGTTCTTTACCGGCACACTAAATTTAGTAAGTCGGAAAGAACATTTACACAAATATCTTAGTTTTCAATGAACTATGCAAACCTTTTTAGGTTTGCTGTAGTTACATAGGTTGTAAATGTTAACTTTAACGACAAGAGCGGTTATCATGAAATTGAAGAAGTTGACACTATTAATGGTGGGTGTCGCCTTAGTCTCTAGTCAAACGGCTGATGCTCAGCAGGTTGTGCGTGAGAACAAAGGGCGGTTTCCGCTGCACGAACTCCGTTGGTCGGAGCCGGCTGCTACGCAGTTTACAGAAACGGAAGTGCGTCATTTTTTATCGTTTGACGGTGCTTTGTACGATCCTGACAAGGAGTTTTTACCCTACTATTTTCATCGGGAACAACTTCCCGCAGGAATGAATTCCGGTTCCGCGCAGTTGTTAAACCCGCAATATGCTCCTGCAACTGCTGCGGAGATCCAGGTTATCAACAATTTCGGCCGGTCTTTTATTACTCCGGAAGCTGAGGTCATCACCCGAATTGATGTTGAACGTAAAGTTCCACATATCGCGGTGCTGATTTATCCGCTTCGCATTAATGCTGCAACCGGGCAAATTGAAAAACTCGTGTCGTTCGATCTTCAGATTCAGGCGAGTTATTCCTCAGAGCGTAACATGCGGAGCCGTGCGTATGCTACTGCATCAGTGCTGGCTTCGGGAACTTGGTTTAAAATTGGAGTCACGAATACGGGCATCCATCGCATCAGTAAAACGCTGTTAACTTCAATTGGTGTGGACGTTGACAATATTGATCCACGGAATATTCGTATTTACGGAAACGGGCAGGGACAACTTCCTTTTAG
>JAJTEY010000054.1 GCA_021299855.1 Bacteroidota bacterium
CCTTGTTCGCGCCATGCAGGAGCAAAGCTTGGAGCAACTTCAATAGCCTTCTTAAAGTTGACGATGGCATCCGGCATATTTTTACCGGCCTTGTACACTTGTCCGATACGCAAAGACGCTTTATTGGATTTTGGGTCCATACTCGCCGCTTTTTTATATTCTGCGATTGCCGGAGTTGCGTTTACAGGATCTTTGGCATACAATGCGTCGCCTCGTACCAAAAACACCTCAGGGTTTTTGGGGTCTAACTTTTCAGCAACCTGGGTTAAAGAAATCGCTTCATCAGGATTTGGAGTTGGTGCGAAAGTGAAGGTTTCCGCCATTTCCAGGTAAATCATAGATTGCCGAGCAGCAGGAAGATCAGTGCCTTTTTTACCGGCTTGTGTTTGCACCAAGGCTTTCGCTTGGGCGGTAGCCTTCATCCCATCTTCGTTCTTGCCGGTGTACATGTAGTAACGTGCAAGACCAACGTGCGTTAAAGGATTTGTTGGGTTGATGTCAACACCTTTTTTAAATAATATGCCTGCAGAATCGATGTCGTCGGCTTTAATCATCAGATCTCCGTAGAAGAAATAAATATCTCCATTGGTAGGTTCTGCAACAATCAGTTGGCGAAATGCAACCTTTGCCTTTTCATACTGTTCGTTGTCGGTCCAACGTTTTGCGTCGTCCAGTGTTTGTGCTCCAACTGCTCCAAAAAGAAGCAATGCAGAAGCCAAAATGAGTGTGCGATTTTTCATAGGACGTAAAAGTAATTAATGATGACTTAGTTAATGTTAATTTCTACTTGTCTTTCTGCGGGCTTGGCGGGCGCTAATCCTGCCTTCTGCACAATAAGTTGTCCGCGGTCGCTCATAATGAAAGAGGCAAAGCCTGTGCCAAGTCCTGCGGCTTTACCAACCTTTAACAGCCAAATGCAGCGCGTAAGCGGATATTGTCCCGCAAAAATAGAGCTTTGGTTGGGTCTGTACATCTTATCGAGAGTATTGCCGACATAGGCCAACTTGATTTTCGCGCGTCTTTCTTTGCATATCGTACGATGTTTGTAGCTGATGGTGTTGTGGGCAACTACGCCAATGGAGCGTTCATTGCGACTGACATAATTAAACACAGAGTCGGCATTAGCTGCAGCGAAACAGTTGCTTCCGATGGGCGCGCCACCCAGCAAAGAGTCTTGCAAAAAGCGAAGACAAGAGTTGCCTGCGCGCTCAAAAACTACAGCATATGACGTGTCTTTCCCGCTAATAATATTTTTGAGTTGCTCGGTTGTGAATGCAGTGTCCGTTGAGTTCGGATTGAGCAGAAAACACATGGCATCTTTAGCCAAAAGAATTTCTTCGAGAATAAAATTTTTGCTCTCTAAATAAGATCGCTCTTTCGTGTTGAACGGGCGCGTTGTAACAGCCAGACGAGACGAGTCGCGCAACAATTCCTCAAACACAACAGACTCCGGCTCGGGCTGAGAGAAAAGAAATGCGTTTGGGTATGAAGCTTCAAAAGCTTCTATCCATTCCTCGGTGACAGGGAAAACGGTTTCATCAACCGGTAAGTTTTTTTTCCCGGTAACCGTTGTTTCTTCATCCATGCCCGGGCGAATATCGCTTTTGCAAGATGCTCCACCCAAAGCAAGCAGCAACAACAATGCAGCTTTACTCAAAATCCTCATCGTGTTGTTTTAGTTTTTTCCAGCGCAGATAAACGGTTACACCTCGAAATGCAGCCCACAATAACAAAACTCCGCCCAGCCAGTAGCGCTGTGGTCTTGGGTAATCTTCAATGTTAATTGTGGTGAATACTAACAAACAACCCAGTCCAACGAAGAGGACCGCCATCGCTAATGAAAGGATAATGGTTACTCTTCCCCGAACCGGGTTGTTATCAACGTCTTTGTTCAACTATCGCAATTCAAATCGAACGGGAACAGTCATGCCGACTTTAACAGAGCGGCCGTTCATTTTTCCCGGTGTCCATTTTGGCATTGATTTAATTACGCGCTCTGCCTCTTTTGAGAAGCCCGGCGCACCGTTAACTCCTTTTTTCGTTTGAACGTTGGAAATAGCACCGTCTTTGCCTACCTCAAAATAGATGTAAACAGTTCCGGTTTTACCCATCTCCTTTTCCATTTGCGGATACTTAATGTTGTTTGCCAGATAAGCCTGGAAAGCAGCGTCTCCGCCTGCAAATGTTGGCATCTCTTCCGCGAAGGTGATAGCCTCTTCTTCCTTTTCCTGCTCAACATCCTGAGAAGTTGCGGGAATCATATCCGGAGGAACATCATCTAAACCGTCCTGGGTTTTTTCACCAACTTGCTCTTCTTCCAATTTTTGCTGTGATGGCGGCTCGGTTTCCTGTTCAGCGTGTTGCAAGAAAATAAGCGAACAGACCAAACAACACCGCGGTTAGCGCGATACCTCCCGACATCAACACCACACGGCCGTAACCTTTGCGGATTTGATACGCGCCGTAGTCTTTGTTCCGGTTTTCGAAAACCAGCTCGTTGCGTTCTGCAACCAGTTCGTTATTCCAGTTAGCCATGACGTTACTTTTTTAGTTATGGAGCTTGTGGCGCAGCGGCATTAGGATCGGGCTCCGAGAGCTCCTTATACTGTATGCCGGTTTTTTTGGAAAGCGCTTCCAACTCTATACGCGTAATAGGAGTTAAAGCATACTTATCCACGTCACAAATTTTTAATTCATCAATTACATTGATCACATCACCATACTTGGCGTCTCCGCCCCACTTAATGATAAAGAAGTGAGCATTCTTATCACCGCGAATTTCACTACGACGGCGCTTAAATGTAGAGTCGGCCATTTTGCCCTGCTTATACTCTGCGCGCAAACCCTTCATTGCATCAATGATGTTGCTGTTGATTTTGCTCGCATATTTACGCAGTCCATTGGTTTCGTCCAAAGAGGTTTCTCCCAATGATGTAGTCTCGTCCAGCTTACCATCGTAGTAATAGATGGTTCCTTTCGGATTACCGTCTAACAAGATGGTGTGTGCCAACTTGAAATTAATTTTTGTGGTAGTTGAAGTATCCTTTACATCTTTCGGCATGGTAATCTCCATGGTTTTCGCCTTATTCAGGTTGGAGGTTAACACGAAGAAAGTAAGAAGCAGGAAGGCCAAGTCCACCATGGGCGTCATGTCGACAGAAGGCATACCGCCTTTCTTCCGGCCTTTTTTGCCACCCCCTCCGCCGCCGTTGTCTTGAATTTGTGCCATGTCTTATTTTAATAATTGCGCCAATCGGCGTTTGTTTGACATCTTGTTTTTCGCTTCTCTGTATGTATGATGCAGAGAAGAATTCAATTCCATAAAGAATTTAAAAAATTATTCTTCTGCACCTTCCAGATCAGTGATGAGGTTAAAGCGGAATACTTCCTGTTTTTTAAACAAGGCAATAACTGCATCAACTTTCTTGTATGAAGATTGACCGTCCGCTTTAAGAGCCACACGCATTTCTTCTACTTCAACGCCTTCAGCTTTTTTAGCTGCGCGCCAGGTGTATTCTTCCACGCGTGCAAAGTTGATCCAATACGACAGTTCGTCGGTTTTATTGACGGTGTCAATCGGAATACCTTTGGTCACTTCATCGATCTGTTTCCGCTTTGCCTCGTCCGCATCAATATAGGCGGGCAGGTCCTTTAAAGGAACTCCGAATGACTGCATCGCTGCGAAACGGTTCATTTGCGCATCAGTGAATTTCACTTCCGGAAATTTATTTGCCATACGCTTGAGCATATTCAGGCGCACCTCTTTTCCTTCCATGTTGAAGAATACACGACCCGAAGTGTCGATGGTAATCAGCATGGAGTTTAGTGGTAACGTGACGTCAGAAATTGATGACGGCGTGTCAACGATAACCGGTTCCGGAGAACGCATGGTTGCAGTTAACATAAAGAACGTTACCAGCAGGAAGGCGAGATCCACCATCGGCGTCATGTCCAGCGAAGGACTCGAGCGCGGCACTTTAATCTTTGGCATATTGCGATGGTTTAATCGTTAATAATTAGTTCGGCCTTCTGCGAAGGAATTAGTGCTTCTTAGCAGCAAATGTTTGCAAGATGCTGAAGTTCGCTTCGTCAATTCCGTAAGTGATACGGTCAATCTGAGAAGTGAAAATGTTATAAACGATGATCGCGATACAAGAACCGGTGATACCCAATGCAGTGTTGATCAATGCTTCAGAGATACCTGTTGCAAGAGCGTTCGCGTCAGGAGCACCTGAAGATGCCAACGCGCTAAACGCTTTAATCATTCCCACAACCGTTCCGATAAGACCCACAAGCGTTGCAATAGAAGCGCAAGTAGAAAGAATTACCAGATTCTTAGACAACATCGGCAATTCCAAAGAAGTAGACTCTTCCAAATCTTTCTGAATAGCAGCCATCTTTTGCTCTTTGTCTAATTCAGTGTCGTTAGCTACCATTTTGTATTTCTCCAAACCGGCACGCACAACATTTCCGATAGAACCTTTCTGGCGGTCGCAAGCAGCAAGAGCTTCATCCATCTGGTTGTTCTCGACCAGGCTACGGATATTACGAACGAAATTAGAAACGTTACCAGAACCTTTTGCTTTCATCAAAGTGATCATACGCTCGATAGTAAATGCAATAACGATCAGGTTAATCGCCATCAAAATAGGTACGATGAATCCACCTTTGTGTACAATGCCAAACGTGTTGAGTGGGTGACCTTTAACAGGATCGTTGTTTTCGAAGTTTGCCGGATTTCCGAGCACTTGTGTGTAGATCAAAAGAGAAACCACATATAGGACAACGATGATACCTACTGTGAAATAAGCCTGCACATTTGAGGACTTCTTGTTGCTCATAGCGTTTGTTGTTTAGTTGATTAAGTATTGGTTGAACTTCTAATTTACTTTTTCAGGCAGCAATGATACGTAAACTTAAAACGGACATTCATTTTGCCATGTTAAGTTTATGTCAATTCCCGTCCCAGAAAGGCTTCAAACATACAAAAAAACCTGAATTGATCTGCGAAGTATTCAAGTATTAATTGCTGTTGTTACCACAATTATTTACGCTAATTACGGGGAAATATTTCGTGTTGAGTGGGCACATTCATAAGTGGGTTTGAATTGCCGTTAGGTGGCGCAGTGAAATGCCTAATTGGCCTTGTGTTTGCGCTTCTGGTGGCGCCACGTGGTATACACGGGAATCATGGTAATAATGATCAGGAAAATCACAATGTACCCGATGTTATCTTCTACCCATTTGATTTGCCCTAAAAAATAACCGGCCAACCCCAATGAGGTTACCCACGCCGACGCTCCGACGATATTGTACCACATGAATTTTTTGAAATCCACCTGAATAACGCCGGCGAGTATGGGTGCGAACGTTCGGATAATTGGCAGAAATCGGCCCATGACCAAAGTTTTTCCGCCGTGGCGCAAATAAAAATCTTGTGTGGTTTCGAGGTTGCGCTTTTTGAACAACAAGGAATCTTCCTTACGGAACAAAGCCGGCCCCACACGTTTGCCGAAATAGTAACCCACAACATTTCCGAGCACTGCGGCTGCAATTAACGAAAGCAACAGCACAACAATGTGCACGCCCAATAATTCGGGGCGTGTGGCGCAAATCATTCCGGACACAAACATGAGCGAATCGCCCGGGAGGAAGAAGCCTACAAGTAAGCCTGTTTCGGCGAACACCACAAACAACAGCAATGTCAGCCCTCCGTATTGTATAATGGATGCGGGGTCGGTTAACGTTTTGAGGAATTCCCAGATTTCGGACATGGGAAATTATTTTTCATTTTCAATACCGGGTTGCCCCAAAGCATTTTCCCATTTCGCTACAATAGCTGTTGCAACAGCATTTCCTGCAACATTAGTAGCCGATCGGCCCATATCCAGGAGCCAATCGATTGCAATAATTACGGAAAGTCCTTCTGCAGGAATGTGAAACGCGTCCAACATTCCGGCAATAACCACCAACGAAGCCCGCGGCACTCCGGCCATTCCTTTGCTGGTAACGAGCAACATCAACATCATGGTGAGCTGTTGTCCGATTGTAAGATCGAGCCCGTACGCTTGCGCAATGGAAACCGTTGCAAACGTCATGTACATAATGGAGCCGTCGAGATTAAAGGAATATCCTAATGGCAATACAAATCCGATAATGCGATCCGGACAACCGAAGCGCTCTAAAGCATTGATGGTCTTTGGCATTGCGGCTTCGGAGCTGGATGTTCCAAACGCCAACAACATCGGTTCGCGAATGTACTTCAGCAATTTCCAGTATTCAATTCGCGCAAACATTCCGATAAGCGGCAATACGATGAACAGGAATGCTGCGAGTCCGCCGAAGAAACACAGAATTAGTTTGACATAACCGAGCAATACACCCACGCCATGAACCGCAATAACAGAAGCTACTGCGCCAAACACCGCCAATGGAGCAAAGTACATGACATAGCCGGTAACCTTCAGCATGATGTGTGCAACAGCATCGAAGAAGTCAATCACAATTTTGCCCTTTTCTCCGATTGCGGCAGCGCCTGCAGCAAAGAACAAGGTGAACACGATGATAGGAAGAATGTCGTTTTTGGACATTGCTTCGATGATGTTTTTCGGAAACACATGCAGCACGAAATTCACCACGTCGAAGCTTTGTGTGGCGACAATTTTTTCAGCAGCAGTTGAAACATCCAGTGATTTACCGGGCTCGAACAAATTCACGATTACCAATCCCATCGTTAATGCGATGAGTGTAGCAAAAGTGAAATAGGCGAGTGTTTTAATTCCTATTCGCCCCATTGCGCCGAAGTTGCCTGTTTTGGCAAGGCCAACCAGCAGCAATGAGAATACTAGTGGAGCAACGATAACTTTTACCAACGACAGAAATATGTCGCTTAACAAACGGAAGCCGCGCACTTCATGACCAACAAAATCTTTAATGCTTTTGATAATTCCTGATCCGTATGCGGTAGTATCTATCTGCGCCCACAACGTATAGTGTGCGTAGATACCTGCAACAATACCGGCGATTAGTCCAATGAAAATCCAAAAAGATAAATTGCCGGCTTTTATTTTCATGCGCTATTTATTTCGCTGCTACTACTTCGGCAGCAGAGCCAATTCCGAGAATCAAGTCGGGAAGAAGACCAAGAACAATAATAATAACCGCGGTTACGAACATCACCAACTGATGTTGTTTGGAAGGTTCTACACCTGGTTCTTCGTTTGCTTCTTTAAAATACATGGCGATGATGACGCGGAAGTAATAATACACACCAATCAACGAGCCGATGATTCCAAGAATTACCAACCACACATGGCCTGCTTGTAATGCAGCATTAAACACATAATACTTTCCGAAGAAACCGGCTGTTGGAGGAATTCCTGCCAATGATAATAATGCGATGGTCATTACCAGTGCCATAAAAGGATTCTTTTTACCCAAGCCGTTGAACGACTCTACCGGCCCGCCGGTGTGATCTTTAATAACATTAGTCAATACTGCAAATGCGAGAATAGAACCAACGGAATAAGCGGCAGTGTAAAAAATGATTGCCTTTGCGGAATAAGCGTTGAAAGCACCAACCGCCAACAACAAAAATCCTGCGTGAGAAATGCTGGAGTAGGCCAACATGCGTTTCACATTGTTTTGTACCGCCGCCGAAACGTTAGAAACAACAAAGGTGATGCCCACACAAACAAGAATTACCGGCATCCAGAATGATGTGATATCATCAAACACCACAGAAAGGAAGAGGCGTAAAATAGCCACGATAGCAGCTGTTTTTACAATTGTAGACATGAATGCTGTTACGTATGTTGGTGCGCCCTGATACACATCCGGAGCCCAAAAGTGGAATGGTGCAGCCGATACTTTAAAGAGCAAGCTCACCACCAACATCAACACGCCCACCATAAAAAAGCCGGGAAGCACCTCTTTTTTCGCTTCCACCACCTGACCAATTACACCAAGGTTAAATGAGCCTGTAGCGCCGTACACCAATGCAATTCCAAACAGCAAGAACGCAGAAGCAAATGCGCCCATGATAAAATATTTAAAGGCTGCTTCATTAGAAGAAAGGCTGTCTTTGCGACTTCCGGCTAATACATACAACGGAATAGATAATATTTCTACGCCCAGAAACAGCATCGCCATATTGGTGTAGCAGGTAAGAATAACTGCGCCAACCATTGCAAACAAAACCAACGCGACTAAATCGGTACGAGGATTTTCTTTATTGAAAAACGTATCTGACATCAGGAACCACAATAGTCCTGTTGAGATGATGATGGTTGAGAAAATCACGGAAGAATCTTCGAAGTTGATCATTCCTCCAAAGTACTTTGCGAAGTCACCATCATCGTACCACCAATAAGAAACGGTGGTGGCGATAGCGCCCATCAAACCTAAAATAACAATGGGATAAAGAGCACGACGGAAACGAAAAATTTCCGCGAGCAAAGAAATGATTCCCAAACTTATTAAAACTAAAATTGCTTTCATATCAGGAAAGTGCGATTCGTTCTATTATTTCACTGCAATTTGTTGTGCCAATTGTGCTACATCGTTGTGCAAAATATCAAGCAACGGATTCGGATAAACACCGAAAACAATTACTGCGGCAGCAACAATAAATAACACGGCTTTTTCATTCATCGTTAATTCGGATCCGAAGTTGGCTGTAGTTGCATTCGTTTCACCCAGCATAATGCCCTGGAAACTGCGCAACATATATACCGCACCGACAATAATTGTTAAGCCCGCAAATACTGCGGCCCAAGTGCTGAATTGATATACGCCATTGATCAACAAAAACTCGCCGATAAAACCGTTGGTTAACGGCAATGCGACAGAGCCCATCATGATGATCAGGAAGAAAGAAGTAAACAAGGTGTTTACATTTCGGATACCGCCGAGCTTGCTGATTTCACGTGTTCCTGTGCGACCCAATAACATTTCCGCAATGAAGAAAAGGCCGATAACATTAATGCCGTGGCTGAACATTTGAATCAACGAGCCGGTTAAACCTTCAACGTTACCCTTTTCAGGCGAGTAAGCCATAATACCTGCAGAGATCAAACCAACGTGTGCGATGGATGAATATGCAATCAGTCGCTTGAAATCTCTTTGAACCAAGGCCATCGCAGATGCGTAAATAATACTGATAACAGAGAGAACTACTGCCGTCATGCCCCAGTCTTCCAGCGCTTGTGGAGTCATTGGTAACAACCAGCGAAGCAAACCGTAAGTTCCCATTTTCAACATGATGCCGGAGAGCAACATTGTTCCTGTTGTTGGTGCGGTAACATAAGTGTCGGGTTGCCATGTGTGGAATGGGAATACAGGCATTTTAACCGCGAATGCAAGGAACAATCCCCAAAATACCCAAGCTTGTTCTGTAGCTGTCAATGCGTGACCTGCTTCATACAATGCGGATAAAGCAAATGAGTGTGAACCGTTTTCGCCAATCGGCGTATTGATGTACAAATAGATTAACGCAGCGAGCATAAATAAGCTGCCGAACAAGGTGTAGATAAAAAACTTGAATGTAACCGCACCGCGATTTTCACCGCCCCATAACAAACAGATGAAGTAGATCGGTATCAATGCCAATTCCCAGAACACGTAGAACAAGAATCCATCACGCGCCACAAATACGCCCACAAGCGCCATTTGCATAAATAAAATCAATGCGTAGAACAGAGAAGGATTTTCGTAGTTGTTGCGGAAGCTGCTCAGAATAATTACAGGAATAAGAAATGTAGTGAGCAATACCAACAGCATACTGATGCCATCCATGGTCACGGCGAAATCAATGCCCATTGAAGGAATCCAAGCAACGTCTGTTAACGACAAGCGCGCGTCAGCAGGATCTTGTTTCAACAATGTGAATGCGAATAAGGACAAGCCCAGTTCGATAACAGAAGCCACCAGCGCCAATTTGCGCGCACCTTCACCTTTCGTGAAAAGCACGATCATGGCGAAGATCAGCGGTAAACCTATTAGAGATGCAGTTATCATAGTTCAGTAGCGAAAAAGATCAATACAGTTTAGTAACAATAAATAAGATGATGGCAACAACCATGGAGAACAAGTACAATCCAATACTTCCGGATTGCGCATACTTCACGATTCCTCCGATTTGTTTCGCCGCATTACCAACGCCGTTGACAATACCATCCACAACAGGAATTTCGAAGAAGCGGTACGCCAAATCACTCAGCTTATCGAATGGCTTACGAATGATCGCGTCGTATAATTCATCTACATAATATTTGTTGTAAATAACACGCTGCGGTGCGGTCATGTCATCTTCTGAATCAACCGGAAGAATATTGTTCTTACGATAGATCATGTACGCAATGTAAATTGCTACACCTGCGGCTGCAACGGCAATGCTCATCAAGAACAACTCGTGCATGTTAAAGTGGTGCGGATTGGAAATCCAGGCTTCTGCAGGACCAAATCCGGGCTTGAGGAAATAATGCAGCACATGCATGTGTCCGTTTGGAATGCCCATTACACCACCTACGACAGAAAGCACAGCAAGAACAATTAACGGAATCGTCATGCTCTTTGGCGACTCGTGTAAATGATGTTTTTGATCAGCTGTTCCGCGGAATGAGCCACCGAACGTTAAGAAGTACAAACGGAACATGTAGAATGCAGTAAGCATTGATCCAATAATTCCGAGGAACCAATAAAGTTTGTTGTGCTCGTATGCGTGAGCAAGAATTTCATCTTTCGAGAAGAAACCGGAGAATGGCGGAATCCCCGAAATGGCAATAGTTGCAATCAGAAACGTAAGGTGAGTAATCGGCAGTGCTTTTTTCAACCCGCCCATTTTACGAATGTCTTGTTCGCCACTCATCGCGTGAATAACAGAACCTGCGCCAAGGAACAATAAGGCTTTGAAGAAAGCGTGTGTGGTAACATGGAAAACCGCGCCGGTGTAAGCTCCAACGCCAAGTCCAAGGAACATGTATCCCAACTGACTCACGGTGGAATAAGCGAGAACTTTCTTAATATCATTCTGAAACAAGCCTATAGTTGCGGCGAACAATGCCGTCAATAAACCAACGATAGCGATAACTTCTGATGCAACAGGCGCATTAACAAATATTACTGCGGCACGAGAAATCATGTAAATACCGGACGTTACCATGGTTGCGGCGTGAATCAATGCAGACACCGGAGTTGGGCCGGCCATTGCATCAGGTAACCACGTGTACAATGGAATTTGCGCGCTCTTACCGCATGCACCGATGAACAACAGCAATCCGATCACATTCAGCATGTCTTTGTTCGCTGCGTTGGCCTTCACCATTTCAAACACCTTCGTATAATCGAGCGTTCCGAAGGTTACATAAATCATCAAGATACCTAGCAGGAAACCTAAGTCACCGATACGGTTCATGATGAATGCTTTTTTAGCAGCATTGTTGTATTCGTTGTTTTTGTACCAGAATCCAATCAACAAGTACGAACACAAACCAACACCTTCCCACCCCACAAACATAATGAGGAAGTTATTGCCCATCACGAGCAACAACATGAAGAACACGAACAGGTTGAGGTAAGAGAAGAAACGAGTGAAGCCTTCGTCATCGTGCATATATCCTGCCGAGTACACGTGAATCAGGAATCCGATGCCGGTAATGATCAACAGGAATATAACGGAAAGCTGATCAATCATGAATGCGAAATCCACATTGAGTTTTCCGGCAGCAAACCATTCGAAAACTTTTACTTGTACGGGCTCATCACCCAGCTGAAGAAATATCAGGAGTGCGATAGCGAATGAAGCCAGGATGCTTCCTGCGCCAATAATTGGCACAATTCCTTTGGATAATTTTTTACCTCCCCAACTCAGAATTAAAAATCCGAGGAGTGGAAGCAGCGGTACTAACCAGGCGAATTGAATCATAATGCGATATACTTTAAACTACTAAGTGCGGTTACCATTTCATTCTGTTCAACACTTCCACATCAGTTGTGCGGGTGTTGCGATATAACATAATCAGGATTGCAAGGCCCACAGCAACTTCTGCTGCAGCCACAGCCATGATGAAGA
>JAJTEY010000055.1 GCA_021299855.1 Bacteroidota bacterium
CAGCCGGTAAACCGTCCCGCTTTGGCATTGAAGCGGGTGATTATTGTAGTTCTACAAAAGAGGCTTGGAGGAATGCCGACACTCTTGAAGATATTTCTCCGATGCGAGCAACAGCATTTGTGGTTAACAACATTGCCTATAAACTCATCGCAGATATTTATATCTAGTTTACCAAATCTACATTTCGTTAAGAGGTATTTAGCACGTTTGATAAGGCGATTACCCGGTTAAAGAACAAACCGTATAACCTTCCTATAATGAAAATAAAAACTATTCTATTCTTCCTGCAGTTGCTGTTTGCGACGAGTTTAATCGCACAGATTCCTGATATTAAATGGAGTTATTACACCGGCGCTCCTGTGTTTGGATCTGCAGCGGCAGCAGACTTAGATAAAGACGGTAAGTACGAAATTGTTTTTACTACCTATACTAACGATGGCAAATTACACTGCCTTAACGCCGAATCTGGAACACCGCGTTGGGTGTATGATATTGGTGGTTGCGGCGATGTAGCTCCACTAATCGTTGATGTGGATAATGATGACACTTTAGATGTCATTGCAAACGGTTCATGCAATCCGACCTTGTTTTGTGTGAATGGTTACACCGGACAATTAAAGTGGAGTGTTCCATCAGGAGGCGGAGATTCTCCTCCGACAGCGCATGATATGGATAATGATGGCACATTGGAGATTTTGTTCGGAAACTTCAATGGTCAGCTCCGAATTGTAAATGCTGAAAACGGAACAACGGATAAAATTATTCAGGTTGATCCTAACGGTTATGCCGTTCAAACCGAACCAACACTGGTTGATTGTAATAATGACGGACGTTTAGATATTATCATGGCCAATCATTGGAACATTAATGGGTTGTTCGTGCATGCATTTGATTACCTTACTGAAGATACTTTATGGACTGATGTTACATATGACACTTCCGCAACATATAATGCGTATCACGGCGGAGCAGTGGCGGATATTGACGGTAATGGTGATATGGAATACGTAATTGGTTCTAACAATGGGCTGGTTCGTGCATTCAATGTACAGGATGGTAGTATTTTGTGGACACGAACTATTCTCAAGAGTTGCATGTCGGGAATTTCTATCGCTGATTTAAGCGGAGACGGCGATTTGGAGGTGGTCGTATGTAACAACGATTGGGTGACCTTGGATGAACGTATTTGGGTACTTAATGGCGCAACGGGCGCAACAGAATGGTCTTACGCTACGACGTTTTCGTCTTTTCGTGGGTGTGCAATAGGAGATATTAACGGCAATGGAATTCTAGATTTGGTAGCTGGATATTACATGGGTGATGTTATTGCTGTTGAACCATACACAGGTTTGATTTGGCAAATGAATTTACAAAATCAGTTTTCTGCAGGATTGCCATATTACGTTACCGATAATGCTCCGTTACTCGCTGATTTCGATCAAAATGGAACTATGGACGTTTTCATTGCGGCGGGTTATGGAACATATACACCCGATTCTCTGAACACCGGCAAAGCATTTTTGATAGAGGCGGGTAGTGGACAATGCCCGGAGTGGTTGATGTTCCGTCAGGATATTCAACGTTCCGGTTATCTTTCTGCAGCTGACATTCAACAGTCGTGCAGCCAGGTATTAAGTGTAAATCAGCATGAAACGAATAGCGTTAACCTGAACATTTTCCCGAATCCTGCAAACGATGCTGTTACGATAACGGGAGAAATGACCGGTGTAGTACGTGTATACGCTGTTAATGGATCGTTACTGTACACTTCATTAAAGACAGCATATAATTTGGAAATTGATATTTCCGAATTAAGTGCAGGTGTTTACATTGTCGAATTGAATTCTGAAGGTGCTATCCGGCGAACAAAACTGATTATAGAATAAAAAGAAGCGCGGTGAAATTCATCGCGCTTCTTTTTATTCAAATCAGACTTAGTAAGTCATGCCAAGATTATAAAACGTGAATGCCCAAATGTCAGCGAATTCTTCAATCTGCTTGTCTGTTGGTTTGCCGGCACCGTGTCCTGCATTTTTATCAATGCGAATCAAAACAGGATTTGTTCCGGTGTGATTTTCCTGCAATGTTGCAGCGAACTTAAACGAGTGTGCAGGTACTACACGATCATCATGATCTCCTGTTGTAATCAATGTAGCCGGGTAAGCAGCTTTCCGCACATTGTGTAAAGGAGAATATTTATACAGGCACTTGAATTCATCTTCATTTTCGCTCAACCCGTAATCAGACGACCAATATCTTCCAATGGTAAATTGATGATAACGCAACATATCCAGCACACCAACCATAGGAATACACACTTTGAATAAATCCGGACGTTGAGTCATAACGGCGCCAATGAGCAATCCTCCGTTGGATCGCCCTTGTACCGCCAATTTCTCACTGCTGGTATATTTTTCTTTAATCAGGTATTCTCCTGCAGCAATGAAATCATCAAAAACATTTTGTTTTTTGCACTTAATTCCTTGTTGATGCCATGCTTCACCGTATTCATCACCACCACGAATATTCGCTACACAATATATTCCTCCGGCTTCCAGGAATACAGCACGATCAAGTCGGAATTCGGGCGCATAGTGGGAAGAGAATCCCCCGTAACCGAAGATAAATGTTGGATTATTGCCATCAAGTTTAATTCCTTTTTTATGCGTAATAAACATCGGGATTTTTGTGCCGTCTTTGCTCGGATAAAACACTTGCTTTGTTTCAAACTCATCCGATTTGAAATCAATTTTCGGAGTGAAGTAAGGCGAAGTTTGTTTTGTTTCCATATTGTACTTCACGATGGACGGTGGTGCTGTAAACGTTGAAAGTCCTATAAACACCAAACTGTCTTTTCTGTCCGCACTCAATTCGCTTACTGAGCACATTTCAGGAGTTGGCAAGCTGCCGAGTTCCTTACCGGTTTTGTCGTACATCATTAATTGCGATTTCACATCAACCAGATAATGCACGATGTAAGCATTTCCTGCCATCGAAATACCACTCATCATATTCTTACTTTCCGGAATGATGGTTTTCCAATTTGTTTTCGCAATGTTCTTTACATCTACTTCAACCAATTTGAAATTCGGAGCTTCGTTATTGGTACGAATGATCATTTTGTCGTCGATTATATCCAACACACCATAATCATCTTTGTGTTCACTGATTACAACGGTAAATGGTGATGTGCCGCTCAATGGTCGAAACATTAAACCGTTTCCACTGGTGGATTCAGATGTGTATACAATCAGCCATTTTTTATCGTCGCTGATTTGAGGTGAATAACTGCGTAATGGATTTTTATCATCTGCATAAATCAACACGTCCTGATCTTGAGTTGTGCCCAATTTGTGAT
This sequence comes from Bacteroidota bacterium, assembly GCA_021299855.1. Taxonomy (GTDB): domain Bacteria; phylum Bacteroidota; class Bacteroidia; order Palsa-965; family Palsa-965. The sequence goes on from JAJTEY010000055.1 coordinate 3,359, forward strand.
AGTACAACTTCTGATTCTGATTAGCATCCGATAATGCACTGCCACTAGGTTTTTCATAGCGTCCGTAGTAGAATCCGTTATTGTCCCAGGCAACTCCCGAAAATTTATTCCATTCAATATGGTCCGTTAAATCTTTGCCGTTTTCAATGTCGCGCACAAACCATTCTACCCAATCAGATCCGCCTTTGCTAATGCCATACGCCATATACTTGCCATCCGGTGAAATTTCCCATCCGCTCAATGAAACTGTTCCATCTTTTGAAAGTTGATTGGGATCCATTAACAACTGGGGTTCGGCATTTACACCTTCTTTGTAGTACAATACCGACTGATTTTGCATGCCGTCGTTTTTGCTGAAGAAGTAACGTTTACCTTTTAAATACGGCGCGCTTTGCTTCTCAAAATTCCAGATCTGCTTGAGACGATCTTTAATCTTGTTGCGAAAAGGAATCGTATTCAGGTAATCAAACGTTACGGCATTTTGGGCATCTACCCATTTTTTGGTCGAATCGGAATTGTCGTCTTCCAACCAGCGATAAGGATCAGGAACCTTAACTCCGAAATAAGTGTCAACTGTATCTACTTTTCGGGTAATCGGATAACTAATCGCTGCGGTTCTTTGCTGCTTTTGATCCTGATTAGCGCATTGAGACAAAAATATTGGAGCTAAGATAGCTGTGACGAGAAGTTGAAGTTTCATGGTTAATAGTTGTTTACACAAATGTATTGACTACCCCAGTTGTTTCAATAAAAATTTGATCAACGGTAAATTATCTTGGATGGTGCGGTAATTATTATACCGGCCTCCAGAGATTATATTATTCATGAAATCACCTGAGTAGCGGTCATAGCTGATTTTCTCAGTATGGTTGTGGATTGTATCAATTAAAGCCGGACGAATAGGTGTAATCCGGACACCGTTCATGCAGTAATAGACAATAATTAATAACCTTCCTGTTTTTTGGCACTTGAAGTAATTCGATTTACGAGCTACTTTTGGTTATAACTTCGAAAAAAAATAAGTATGTCTGAGTCGAATAAAAAACAAGCACAATCTTCACTGATCTATCGCTTAACGAATGGTTCTTGGGATGATGTATACGGCGATGAGCCGGCTTCCAACGAACTGTTTCACATGCGTTGGAAACGTAGCTATAATTCTATTGGTGATTTGCTGGAAGAGATTGAATTTGATGAAGACGGCGTGGAAATTCAAAAAACGATCAATGAATACGACGGTAATAATCGACTAACTAAGTCTACATTATTTGATAGCGGCAATTTTGCGGAATCCACAACTTTTGAATATAACGAAAATGGAAAGTTGGTGAAAGAAAGCCGAAGCTTCGAAGAAGGTTATCCGGTGCATGTTTGGTATTCATATAATGACCAGGGAATGATCATTGAAAAACGAACTGAAGATGACGATAAGGAATTGGAGAGAAGAGAAACATTCGAATATCACCCCGAATGGACAGATCAGATTATTGTTCATAAAGTGTATGATGAAGAAAATACATTGACTCAGGAAACACGCACACAATGGGAACTACGGGACGACATTGTTAAGGCAAAAGAGCTGATTGCGGAAGATTTTATCGGGTTACATTTCAAACGCACGGAGTTTTTCGATCCTCGTAAACGTCAGGATAACGTGGGATTTGTATCGTATGATCGAAAAGGAAAAGTGTTGGAAGTTTTCAAGATTAAGTTCGATGAGCACGGTAACGAAATTGAAGAGAAATCGGAGTCTGTTGTAGCCGGCGATAATTTTACGGTGACATACGAACATGACGAATCGGGCCGTGTAACGCGTCAAATTCAAATGCAAGGTGATAAGATTATCAGTGATCATCAGCGAGCGTATAATGAAAATGGAGATGCTCACGTACATGCTTTCCGTTCGCCTACACGTGGAATTTTTGTAGAGCGCTACGAATACGTTTATTTCTAAATAGCATTGTATCGCTTAAGAAATAACTACTCGATGACGCAATTCCCGATACGCATAGTAACGCGGGTTCCGTTTGGACTTCCGTCTTCAGCTAATAGATCAGTGATGGTAAGCGTGCTGTTGGCTTTACCGGCTTCATTCATTCCTTGAAGTCGTTCTGATGTAATTTCCACCGCTGCAGAACGGTGTTCTTTTCGAATACCCTCGCTGTACTTCGCGGCTTGCGCTCGTCCGACGCCGTTATCTTCCAACGTTACAACAATTACCGGAAATGTTCTTTCGTGATCGAGATTAAAACGAATAGTTAAAATTCCTGTACCATTCATCTTATGTTTCAACCCGTGGATAATTGCATTTTCAACAAAAGGTTGAATCAGCATTCCCGGAATGTAAGTGGCGTCTTCGCGAATATGTACATCTACTTCAATATTGGTGGTAAAACGATGCCCCATTCCAATCGCTTCCAACGCAGTGTAGTGATATAACAGATCAACTTCTTCTTTTACACTCACAAAAGGTTGTCGTGAATTTTCAAGCGTCAGTCGCATGAGTTTACTGAATTTCGCCAAATAACGTCGTGCTTCAGCAGTGTCGTTTTGTGCGATATAACCATTGATAGATTGCAACGCATTAAAAATGAAATGCGGATTCATTTGAAGCAACAATGCTTTTTGTTCCAGTTCAATCACTTGTTTCTCGGCTTGCAATTGCTGCAACTTGCGGATGTTTTCGCGTTGAGAAACTTTCAATCGCCAATAGAATAGTAACAGCAATACCACCAGAACAAGCGCACCTGCTGTAATTCGAAAAGTCCACGTCGCCCAGAACGGAGGTTGAATCACGAAGCTATATTCGCGAATGTCACTCCATACACCATCTGCATTTTTAGTCTGAATTTGAAATACATATTCGCCGTGTTGCAAATTCGAGAACGAAGCAAATCGTTCATTACTTGCCGGAGACCAATTATCATCAAATCCCACTAAACGCCAACGGTAGCGAACGCCTTCAGGATTTAACAAATCAATGCCAATGAATTCAAAACGTAAAGTGTTTTGATCAAATGGAAGCACGAGACTGTCGGGGATAGCAAACCAATTCGAGTGGATGGAACTTTGTCCGTAAGGTGTTGTTTCAATCGGATTGAAGAACAATCGAATTCCGGTTAAATGTAACATCGGAGCAGCAGTCGCGAGATGGTCGTGTTCGGGTTGATAACGCGCCGATCCGTAAATTGTTCCAAACCAAATTTGTCCGTTTCTTCCAAGACAAGCCGCATTTTGAGAAGTTTCTACTCCACGTAGTCCTTCGCCTTTGCCATAATGGCGCACTTGAATCTTGGCTGTATCAGAATTCCAGATGAATCGATCTAATCCCTTTTCCGATCCGGCCCATATTTGCCCTGCAGAATCAGCGATCACCAAATAAATGTTGTTAGATTGTAGCCCTAGTTTTTTATTCACGATATGCATCGTCCCGTCTTTGAATAAAACTACACCACCACCGCCTGTACCCGCAATAATTTCACCGGAAGGCGAAGTGTTGATGGAACGAACCATGTTAGCCGGTAAGCCGTTGCTTGTGTTGTAATGTCCGGCGAGATTAAAACCTGCACTGTCATAATGAACAATCATTACTCCGTGTTCTTGTGTTCCTGCCCATATTGCGCCATCCGGTGCGGTTGTCAGCGACAAAACCCGCGATGCATTGAAACCTTGCTTTTGACTTACGCGTGAAATTTTTTTAGTTGACTTATCGAAAACGAAGAGGTGAGATCCTGCAGTGGCCATCCAGATTCGGCCCATCGTGTCTTCTGTAAAATCGTTAACAAAAAGTCCGGTTAGTCCATTCGTTTTATCATAATGTGTGAAAGAATTGTCGTGCAATTGATACGCTCCTTCACCAACTGTACCGAACCACAAGTCTCCGTCACGATCTTCATAAATGCACTTCACTTTTGCAGAAGTAAATCCGGCTCCTTCAAAGTAATTGGTGTAATAAGTACCATCGTACATCGTAACTCCTCCTGACGATGTTGCAAACCATGTTCTTCCTGTTCTGTCGTGTAGCACACTGTACACCCACGTTCCCATGTTGCCGCTTTTTTCATTGTAATGAATAAAACGTTCGCCTTCAAGTTTGCAAATTCCTCCACCTGATGTAGCCATCCAGATATTTCCCCAAGTGTCTTCCTTTACGCGTATCACCACGTTACTGCACAAACCTTCACGTTCCGAAAAAGTAGAAATGTTTCCTTCCGTAATTTTGTTGACTCCCGTAGCCGTTGCAACCCATAATGCGTTATCGCGGTCAATACACAAATCGTGAACGGTATTATTGACTAATCCTTCATCTTGCTGCAACGGTTTAAACATTTCATCACCCGGACCAAAGGAATATAAACCCCATCCGTACGTGGCCAGCCAAACTTTACCGGAAGATTCCTGCACCATAGCGCGAATACTTTTAATGCCGTTTTTTACACCGGTTTTAATCGGTTTCGATTCGTTGCCGTCCCATCGCTCCGGGCCGCCTTCGGTACCAATCCACACCGAACCATCTTGATGTTGCATCAAACAGTTAACTCGATCCGAATGCTGTAATCCATTTTTGTAAACGAGATGACGCACCGGTTTACGCTGTTGCAAAACGAATAAACCGCTGTCTTCGGTTCCAATCAATTCGTTGCCTTTCTTATCGAATAAAATAGTATTGATGGAATGTGTTTCATTACTAAGTGCAACATTTTTAAAGCCCTTCCCATCGTAAACACACAAGCCCGCATCTGTTCCTATCCACACCGATCCATCCGGATGTTGTTCGATACATCGAATAAAGTTGGAACATAATCCATCATCCTCCGTATAGTTGACGAAGTTGTAGCCATCAAATCTGCTAATGCCACCACCGCGTGTTCCTAACCATAAATATCCACGCACATCTTCACACACAGCATATACCTGAGATTGTGCTAAACCATCCTGAACAGAGTAACTGCGGAAACTATATTGCTGTCCGATTGCTGCGATTGCGTTACACAGAGTGAGTAGTAGAAAGATGTATCTCGAAAAGCTCATGATTTTAATTTCATGAAGTTTTTCCAGTACAACTCTTTATTCATCTCCGACCAATGAATTAGGTAGTAACGGTATTGATAAGTCTGGATTTGGCAGAAAAATGTCAACAACACGGTTAAGCCAATTAACAATGTTTTATGTAGTTTCTTTTGAATGTTCTTCACCAACAGTGCCAACGGTATTGCAAAATAAACCAGGAAGTCAACAATAACACGAGTGCCAAAACTCCCTCCATAATACCAGTTCCACCACGAGGAAAGCGTCCAGATCAACAGCAGTAGAAATGAAATTCCCGCTATCGCTTTGAACTTGTCAGTTCTAAAAATGTAGATCCAGCCGAACACTGCTACAAACAAAATTGGCAGGTACACGAACAAGCCTTTTTTATAACTGAACAAAAAGTTAAATAGTTCGGGATTCAAAAAGTGGAATGATTCCCCGGGATACGAATCAAGAAAAAAACGATCAACAGAAAGTTTGTAAAGAAGCATTTGTAACGACGGAACTAATATTGCTATTAAGCAACAGAATAAAAAAGTTCGGGACCGCAAAAGTTGTATGATTTGATGCCGGTAGTATTGTGGCTGTCCCCAAAGGAATGGAACTGCTGCTATTACAATTCCGTTGAAAGGTCTTACGAATACAATTAAACCTAAAACCAGTGCGCCATATAAGATAGTACGATCTTGAAAGGTAGTTCGCCATTCCAACATGTAGTGTGTAAACATCGTGATTAAAGCGAACGAATACACATGCGACATGGCCGGTTCTCCAATCGTGTAATAGAATAGGTTGGTGCCGAATAGCATTACAGTTGAAATAAATGTCGCTGTGCCCAGTGATACATCATAATGCAACAACACTTTTCGTAAGTAATAACTTCCTACGACCATCCAGAAGATACCGGCAGATAATATGGCAATAGCAAATGGAGGACTGTAACCATCAACGGGTAAGTCGGAAACACTACTAAATATAACTGCTCCTATGAAAAATGGAAGTTGAAGTAACGATGTTCCTGCAAAGTACTTATTGGTACAGCCAATATCGCATGCCGTCCGGAATTCATATTGCGATAAAGAATCGAAGTGCTGCTTTTCAACTTCGTCGAGAAAAGAATAGTTGAGGTCGTTGTAAATAAACAACGCGGGAAGATTACTGTAATATCCTTTGCCGTCCGAGATAATGACATACTTATACGCTTTCTTGCCACCTTGAATATTCAGTCCGATCCATAAACAGACAATGCCAATTAGTGGCAAGTAAGCATATTTCAGAAAGTTTTGCAGCATCTATTCAAAGATAGATGCAAAAACAGAAAAGCAGAGCCGGAACTTTGATTC
>JAJTEY010000056.1 GCA_021299855.1 Bacteroidota bacterium
AACAAGAGTATAATTGTAATGATGATAAATGGTATCAATTTTCGAAAGTTTAATTTGCTTTTCTTCGGAGCAGCCGCAGCATCATCAAACTGATCCTTTGCCATTTCCATAATAGCGGTGGTAACACGATCAAGTCCCTGATAAAAATTACCTTCCGAGAATTCGGGCTTTAAAATGTCAGTGATTAAATGGCTATTTCTTGTGGCATTAATTTTCGGATGAAGTCCGTCACCCACAGCAATAAACATATCGCGCCGCCCTTCACCTCCTGTTGGTTTTATTAAAATGACAACTCCATTATCGTATTTGCCGGTTCCCACGCCCCATTTTTCTCCGATGTAGGTTGCAAATTCCCATGCAGGATATCCGGCCAAATCATCCACGATAACAATGGTAATTTGATTCGAAGTCTCTCGACTAAACGCAACCAGCTTCTCCTCCAACTTTTGTTCTTCTACAGCACTTAAAAAGTCGGGGTATTCTTTCGAAAAATTATTGACGAGTCGCGGTGGATTTTTAGGATTCGGAATGCCTTCGTACTTGTCACGTGCATACGCAGTATTGGCAGATAAGAAGAGCAACAATAATGTTACAACACTCAATAATCCTGACGTAATGCGCTTAGCCAAAACTGATCTCATTGCTTAATTCGTTCGGATTGTCGGGGGTTTTAGGAAAATGTTGCGCGAGAATTTGTCCGCATGCTGCAACTGCTGCAATTAATCCGTCAGCATATTGTTGTTTCCCGAAATGCACTTGTAACTCATGCACAACACTTGCCCAAAAATGTTCCGGAACAACACCATTAATACCTTCATCACCAACAATAGCTAATTTGTGCGACTTCACTGCGATGTAAATCAGAACGCCCGAACGTTCCGCCGTGCGATCCATTTCCATACGACGAAAAATATCCACCGCATGCTTATACGGATCGCTCCAACACCAGTTCTCTAAGTGAATACGAATTTCTCCTATCGTATGCAATTCGGCTTCGCCAATGGCAGCCTCTACACGTTCTTTGTCCGGTTCCGTAAGTAAATCGGTAATGGCTGACATTCCGATTATTTTTTGAAATCGAATTCCACCTTCGGCGCTTTATCAGCACCTGCGTCGGCTTCAAAATATGGCATGGTCTTGAATCCGAAAATGCCTGCCCAAATGTTGCGCGGGAATTTCTGAACCATCGTGTTATAATCGCCCGTGATATTGTTGTAGTCTGTACGGGCTTTTTTAATCATGTTTTCCGTTTCAGAAATTTCCGCGCGCAACTCGGTAAAAGCACCATTAGCCTGCAAAGTCGGGTATTGCTCGGCAACAACCATCAAACGACCTAATGCGGAACTCACATTATTCTGTGCTGCCTGAAACTGAGCCATGCTGTTTTCATCCAAATTTTCAGGACTGATCGTCACTTTTGTAGCACTCGCACGCGCGTTGATTACAGCTTCCAATGTTGATTTTTCAAAATCGGCCTGTCCCTGCACCGTTGCTACCAAATTCGGAATCTTGTCCAAACGCAGCTGGTAAGCGGCTTCCACATTCTGCCAGGTTTTGCGAACGTCTTCACGTCCCGTTACCATATTGTTGTACGAGCTGCAACCGTTCATTCCTGCAATCACAAGAAACGCAACAATTACGATTCCGAAAATGGTTCCTTTTTTCATGAGTGTTTTTTTAGTAGTCGTTTGATGATCTAAATTATTGTATTTGCACCAATCCGGCATTATCCGATGAGCTCCACGCTTCTACGAATAAAGTTGGAAAGCTCCTCGCCTTTCAGCATTCCTTGTGATAGTAAGGCCAAATCAGCAGATTGCTTGAGGATATTTTTCTTCTTCTCCTCATCTTTTTCTTCCAACACTTTCCCGATCAATGGATGATTGGCATTCACAACCAACTGATGCATCTCCGGTAATTCGCCAAACATATTGCGACTGCCGCCCGATAACGCACTCATATCTTTCATACGACGCATAAATTCCGGACGTGTGATCAACATGGGTACTTCTTTTTCATCCAACGGTTCAAAAACTACACTAAACTTCTCCTTGTCCACCACTTGTTCTACCCAGCCTTTCACTTGCTCCTGCTCAGTTTCAGACAGTTTGGACGGAATCACTTCATCTTTCTTGATCAGTTTATCAACCGTATCCGCATCCACGCGAACAAACGAAGCTTTTTCAAGTTTCGATTCCAGATGATTGATGAAATGCGGATCAATCATACTGTCCAGCACCAACACATCGTATCCTTTATTTCTTGCTGAGGCAATAAATGTATGTTGTTCTTCTTTGTTCGTAGCATACAAGTACACGACGCGATCATCCTTATCGGTTTGTAACGGTTTAATTTTTTCGCGATACTCTTCAAGCGTGAAGTATTCGTTTTCGGTATTGCGCAACAATGCAAAACTCTTCGCCTTGTCATAAAACTTCTCTTCACTAATCATACCGTATTGCACGAAAATGCGAATGTCTTCCCACTTCTGTTCAAAGTCCTTACGATCCTTCTTGTAGAGCTCCTCTAACTTATCTGCAACCTTTTTCGTGATGTGTGCGCTAATCTTTTTAACATTAGCATCGCTTTGCAAATACGAGCGTGACACGTTTAACGGAATATCCGGCGAATCAATCACACCGCGCAATAACGTCAAAAAATCAGGGACAATTTCTTCTACATGGTCCGTTACGAAAACCTGATTGCAATACAATTGAATTTTATCCTTCTGCACTTCGAATGATTTCTTGATTTTCGGGAAATACAAGACACCGGTTAAGTTGAACGGATAGTCCACATTCAAGTGAATCCAAAACAAGGGATCTTCGAAATTCATCGGATATAATTCGCGATAGAAGTTCTTGTAATCTTCGTCAGTTAACTCGCTTGGTTTCTTGGTCCAAATTGGAGAAGGATTATTCACCAACGCAGGACTTGAAACTTTGGTTTCATTACCGGCATCGTCTTTAACGGTTTCTTCCCGTTCACCGAAATAAATCGGCACCGGCAAAAACTTACAATACTTTGTCAAGATATCGCGCAAACGATATTCCTCTAAAAATTCCAAAGAATCTTCCGCAACGTGCAAAATGATGTCTGTTCCGCGTTCGTCACGCGTTGCCGGCTCGATAGTATATTCAGGGCTGCCATCACAAGTCCAACGCACGGCTTCACTTCCATCTTTATAACTCTTCGTAACCAATTCCACTTTCGCCGCAACCATAAACGCGGAATAAAATCCAAGCCCGAAATGCCCGATAATTCCTTTCACGGCATCCGATTTATCTTTGTATTTCTGCACAAATTCTTCCGCACCCGAAAATGCCACTTGAGTGATATACTTTTCAACTTCCTCGGCGGTCATTCCGATACCTTGATCAGAAATTGTGATGGTTTTCTGATCCTTGTTAACGGACACTTTGACAGCCGGCGACCCGATTTCACCTTTCACCTCGCCCATGACCGACAAGGCCTGCAGTTTTCTGGTGGCGTCAACTGCGTTGGAAACCAATTCGCGCAGGAAGATTTCATGATCAGAATACAAGAATTTCTTGATGATGGGGAAAATGTTCTCGGTTTGTACGTTAATTTTTCCGTTGGTCATAACATTTCAGATTTATCTACGCGCGAATAAGTCAAAGCATGTGCCACAGTGAAAAGGCTGCCAGAATGACACCAAACACGTACCTTCGTTGCATGGGAGTTCCCCTATTGCAATTGCCCGGCATCAGCACACCGCACGGTTTTACCACTAGACACGGCGGAGTTTCTATTGGCGAATTTTCTTCGCTTAATCTTGGTGGCACACTTGACAACCAGGAATTCATTGAAGAAAACAGAAATCGTGTTGCTGCAACATTCGGACTGAACTCTAATCGCTTTGCTCGTTTAAACCAGATCCACAGCGATATTGTTGTATCTGCAAAACCCGGAACGCAGGAAGGTGATGCATTGGTGACGCTGGAACCAGGATTATTGCTGGCAGTTGGAGCTGCGGATTGTTATCCGATTTTATTTCATGATCCGATAAATAATGTCATCGGAGCAGCGCATTGCGGCTGGAAAGGAACAATCGCTCATCTGGCAAGGAAAACAGTTGAAGCCATGCGGAAACTTGGAGCATCAGCATCCGATATTCAAGTTGCCATCGGTCCCGGTATTAGCGGCACGAAATATGAGGTAAGTACAGAACTGATTGATCAGTTTCGTATGCAAGGATTTCCTGAACATTGTTTTAACGGGCGTTTGCTGAACTTATTGGCAGCAAATGTTTTTGTTTTGGAACAAGCAGGAATTGACACGAAAAATATTCATTGCATTAACCGTTGCACAACAGAAACGGAATTCTTTTCGCACCGCCGTGATCAGGGTAAAACAGGAAGAATGTGGGGCGTAATCCTTTTAAAATGAGAACAACGCTTCTGTATTTTATTCTTTTGTTACCGGTGGTTGCTGCTGCACAATTCGGTTCGGGCTCTAATCGCTGTGTTTGGAAAAACGAAGCCATGATGATGGTTACGAAACAATACCTGCGCAACGACACCAGCAGCGAACGGCTTAAAATTTCAATGGTAAAAATTGCCGCTGCACGCGATACCATGTCAGGTGGAATTTCTGTGCGTAATGTGCGCGCGCTAAACTGCAGCGATTGTATGCAAATTCGTTATGATGAACAAGGACGTACGGAATGGATTTACAATAATGTTCCTGACGAAAACAACCGCATTATCAAAACGCAATTCGTTTATGACGACCAGCATCGCGTGAAATATGAAATTGTAAGTGCAAAAGATTTGGGGAATGAATACGATACCGCATATCATATGAATTACTTTGTGCTGTATAAATACGCCAATCAAAAACAAATTCAAGAATTATACCTGGCGGAATATGGAGGCCTTTCAGACACACCGAACTGGCCGGCGATGATTACGCGAAATTTTCAATACAACAAGCAAAATCAACTTATTACCAAAACTACAAAGAGCTTAAGCGGGCAATATGATTCATTAGTTTACAAATATTCAGGGGATACAGTTGTGCTGATAACGGCGTTTAATAAAGAGAAGCAAATGCTGTACACGGAAAAAAAATGGTATAATAATCACATGTTGTTAAAATCTGTATATAACAGTGATTATTATAAATCTTCCATGGAATTAGTATACACGTATGATGCGGGAAGACGTTGCATAGGCGTTCATCAAACCGGTGGAACTCCGGATGGTTGCAGCAGATCGAATGCTGCGCAAAGTAAAATCAGTTACGATAAAAACGGTTTTCCGAAATTTGTTCACGTGAGTTATACGCAATCGGCAGCTTTGCTCTTCTTCTATGAAACCAGATAACGATGCTGCACCTCAAGTGCAATTGGTAAAAACCCTTACCGGACATCAAGGCTCGATTTATAAACTTCTGACGCTTCCCGACGGTTCATTGCTTTCTGCAGGTAGCGAGGGCATCATTGCGCAATGGCATCATGAGAAATCGGATGATGCTACGGTTTTCGCCAAAACACCGGCGTCCGTTTATGCAATGAGTTTGCTGTGCGGATCAACTATACTTGCTGTTGGAACGGGGGCAGGAAGTATTCATTTTATTGATACTGCTGCAAGACAGGAATTGAAAATTTTACAATTGCATAAAGCTCAGATTTTCGATCTGGCTACTTCGGAATCATTGCATTTGGGTTTCAGTGCGGGTGGTGATGGTCAATTAGCAGTATTTGATACGCGTTCGCTTAATTTAATAATGATAAAACAATTGCATCCCGGAAAAATTCGAAATATTAAAATATCCAATTCCGGAGATCGCGTTGCAATTGCTGGTGGCGATGAAACCATTCGCATCTTCTCGCTTCCGGAGATGGAGGAAATAACTGTATTTAAAGCGCATCTGGGATCTGCAAATGCACTTTTATGGAGTCCTGATGATGCGTATTTGTGGTCAGGAGGAAGAGATGCGCATATTCGAATTTGGGATACCAAGGCGTATCGCACCGTACAAGAAATTCCGGCTCATAATTACGCGGTGTATGATTTCATTCAACTTCGCAAAAGCGGATTCATAATTAGCGTAAGCCGGGACAAAACCGTAAAGCTCTGGAACATGCAAGGGGAATTTCAACTGCGACTGAATGCAGAGCAATATAACGGACATAAGAATTCGGTGAATACTCTGTGCGCATTACAAGGCGAGAAATGGGCAACTGCCGGGGATGATCGATTAATTAAAGTTTGGGGTACAACCTGAAATGCCGCCCACACAACTTTCACTTTGGAAAGAAATAAAGTCGTTACTTGAAATCATTTACCGACGAAAAGGTTTTTAATTTTCTTGAAGATGCCGTCTTTCCTGGGCTTTGCCAAACCATCGTGCGTTAAACCTAACTTATAATGCCGTTCCAATAACAGACCGTACTTAGCAAGTTCCTCTTGGTTGCTATTCTTTAACTCTTGAATAAATGACCATGAACGATCGTTCAATGTACCGTTCACCGAAACACAGGAATAGCTACTACGCACGCTATTATCTCTATTGACATTGATTGAATCGTGACCGTTCTCTGCGAAATAGTCAATATGATAAATTTCAGGATTTATTACACGTAGCCTTTTTGTAGCTCTTCTTTCATTACGCCACGGATGTTCGTTGGTATGCAATTGTTCGTTGAGAAAACTTTTATCCCAAAGTGTAACCTGATGCGACATTAAGTATCGCGAAGCTGCATTATCAAGCTTAGCAACATTTAAACCATGAATGTAGCGATCTGTGGCATGTGTGCTGTAAATAGCTGCACTGTGCAACTTCACGAGTGCTACATGATTTTTACAGAACCAAGCAAAAAGTTCGGAGAAAAAATCCGGATTACAATTTTGTGTCAACCACATATCTTCCTGAAAATAGAAAACGTATTGCTCAGGAATAGCACTCAGTGCAATTTTCAGACGATCCGACCATTCACCCTTTCCTGTTTTAATATTGACAAAATGTCCGAACGAAACATCAATTTCTTCCGTTACAAAGTAGCAAGTACACGGAATATTGAAATCCCAGTGCTTAACGAAAAAATGGTAAAATCCCGGATACAACAATTCGTAGCGGTCACAACTGTGAACTATGAGTGCTACTTCGTATCTGGATTCGGTCATACCGGAAGGGTAATTTTATGCAGGGGCAAATTTGATAAGAAAGTCTGGAACAAACTAATTATTCCCGTGATTAGCCCGATTCATCAGTACGCAGAAGTCATCATCATGTCTAACAATAAAAAAGGAGTCACTCTTTCGAGAAACTCCTTCAACGGAACTCGTTTGTTCAGTAATTAATTCCCGAATTCCGATAAGAACTTGATGCGCACCAAACGGATTTCTTCTTCCGTGAAATCATCGGCTCCCAATTCGTCCAATGCCATTTCCAAAGAATCGCTTTCCGCTGATTTGAAATATTCTACAATTTCTTCCTGTTTGTCTTCATCAATAATGCTGTCGATGTAATAGTTGATATTAACGCGTGTGCCGGAGTGAACGATGGATTCAATTTCAGCAACAACGTCCTCAATTTTTAAACCTTTCGCTTCAGCTACATCCACTAAATCCAACTTACGATCGATACTTTGAATAATGTGCACTTTTAAACCGGATTTATTTACCACCGATTTAACAACCATGTCCTGTGCACGCTCAATTTCATTATCTTCCACATACTTCGCAATCAGTTCCACAAAAGGCTTTCCGAACTTCATTGCTTTTCCTTGTCCCACGCCGTTAATGCGTGTCAATTCATCCAAAGTAACCGGATATTGAATGGACATTTCTTCCAAAGATGGTTCTTGAAAAATCACGTAAGGCGGTAAATTTTTCTGACGAGCAACCTTCTTGCACAAATCCTTCAGCATCGCGTATAACTCTGCATCGGCACCTCCACCTTTTTGTCCTCCACCCGCAACATCATCATCTTCATCCGATTCTGAGTTACTGTAATCATGATCCAGTGTCATACTGATATCGTACGGCTGATCAATGAACTTTTTGCCTGCGGCTGTCAATTTCAGTAAACCGTAATTTTCAATATCCTTTATTAATAAACCTTCCAATAATGCAGTTCGAATGGCCGCATTCCAATACTTTTCAGTTTTGGTATCATCCAGTCCTTTACCGAAAATTTCAAGATCGTTGTGCTTGTAAGACTTAACGGTTGCGGTAATCGTCCCTTGCAACACATGAATAATGTGCTTATCCTTAAATTTCTCCTTCACTTCGGCAACTGCTTGCAGCACCAAGCCGATATCATCGGTAACATCTACTTTTGTTTTTGGATTATTACAATTATCACAATTACCACAAGAATCACTTTCATGCTTCTCTCCGAAATAATTTAATAATACTTTACGTCGGCAAGCTGATGATTCCGCGTAAGCAACGGTTTCAACCAATAATTGCTTACCGATTTCCTGCTCGGCAACAGGTTTTCCTTTCATGAATTTTTCCAGCTTCTGAATATCATCGTAACTGTAAAAGGTCACACAATTTCCTTCGCCACCATCACGTCCTGCACGACCCGTTTCCTGATAGTACCCTTCTAATGATTTCGGAATATCATGATGTATTACAAAGCGCACATCCGGTTTGTCAATTCCCATACCGAATGCGATGGTAGCCACGATCACGTCTATTTCCTCCATCAAAAAATTATCCTGCGTTTTAGCACGCGTGGATGCATCTAATCCTGCATGATATGGCATTGCCTTGATACCGTTCACTTGCAGGCTTTCCGCCAACTCTTCAACTTTTTTGCGACTCAAGCAATACACAATCCCTGATTTTCCGGGATGCTTCTTGATGTATTTAATAATTTCCTTTACGATGTTAACCTTTGGTCGAACTTCGTAATACAGATTGCTACGATTAAATGAGCTCTTAAACACCTTAGCTTCATTCATGCCAAGGGTTTTCAGAATATCCTGCTGCACTTTGGGAGTTGCAGTAGCCGTTAATGCAATGATCGGTACAGAACCAATAGCTTCAATTATCGGACGCAGGCGACGATACTCCGGACGAAAATCATGTCCCCATTCCGAGATACAATGCGCTTCATCAATTGCAAAGAAAGAAATATTGATTTCGCGAAGAAATGCTACGTTCTCTTCTTTGGTCAAGGACTCGGGAGCAACATAAAGTAATTTGGTTACACCTGAGGTAATATCCTTCTTAACCTGAGCAATCTCTGCCTTATTTAACGATGAATTGAGAAAATGCGCCACTCCGTCCTCTCCCCCGAAAAAACTATCCTTGCCATCCAGCACATTTTGAATAATTTCCTCTTGTTGCCCTTTAAACTTGGAGAAACCAAAGTACTTTTTCAACTTATCAGCTAACACAAATCTCTCTGTATCAATCATTTACATTGTTTTTATCGAATTATCAAGAAATCATTAATTTGGATTGGATGGTTAAAGATATAAGGAAAAATCTTACCAAAACCAACCTTTCAGGTAAGAAATATGAACCAATCTATGAACGGGGTATATAATTCGCCCAATTTTAAAAGACCAACGCATCCACGAAAAAGCGTTAAATTGCGTTTGATTATCTTCTTATCAAGCATGAAAAAAATTACCACTCTCGCTTTTTTACTAATTGCGATCTGCTCAATACATGCCCAAGCGCCTCAAGGTGTCAATTACCAGGCTGTTGCGCGAAATGCCAGCGGTACTGAATTAGTCAATACACCACTGACTGTTCGTGTTGGTGTGTATACCGATGTGTCCGCCACACAGCAAGCTTATGAAGAAACACATAACGTTACTACCAATGCGTTTGGTCTATTCAATATTGTTATTGGACAGGGTAACCAAACTTCAGCAAATGCCTTTAGTACGGTCGCATGGGCAAACAGTAACCATTTTCTTAAGGTTGAAATTGACGCCTGCTCTGGCTTCATAAATATGGGAGCCACGCAGTTATGGTCAGTTCCATACGCGCTGTACGCAGGAGCTTCAGCGGGCGGTCCGACAGGAGCAACCGGACCACAAGGTTTAACGGGACCGACAGGTGCTGCGGGTG
>JAJTEY010000004.1 GCA_021299855.1 Bacteroidota bacterium
CGGAAATAAATACGGTTCTTCTTCTCATAAATAAAATCGCTTGATGGAAGATACAATGAATCGTGACGCAAATACAAGCAATCCACGAATAATGTAAATTCGCACAAAATTCGGCATTATGAAACTTCCTTTGATTTCGGGCATTCAGCAAGTTGGAATCGGTATTCCAAACGTACATGAAGCGTTTAAATGGTATCGCCAAAATTTCGGCATGGATATTCCCGTTTTTGAAGAAGCTGCTGAAGCGAATTTAATGCTGCCTTACACAGGAGGAAAAGGACACAGTCGACATGCGATTCTTGCGATCAATATGAATGGTGGCGGTGGTTTTGAAATTTGGCAATATACCAGTCGTACACCGGTTCCTATTTCATTTGAAATTCAATTGGGCGATTTAGGACATTTTGTTACGCGCATGAAATCGAAGGATGTGAAAGGAAGTTATGCTTTCATGAAGTCGAAAGGATTGGATGTATTGAGTGAGGTACAACAATCGCCTGACGGCAAATCGCATTTTTTTGTGCGCGATCCGTGGGGAAATATTTTTCAAATTGTAGAAGGATTGGATTGGTTTGCAAAAGGCAAACAACTAACAGGAGGCCCTGAAGGAGGGATGTTGGGAGTAAGCGACATGGATCGTTCCGTTAAATTTTACGGCGATATTTTGGGTTATGACAAAGTGATCTATGACAAAACCGGCATATTCAATGATCTGGCGGCATTGCGCGGAGCATCACATGAAGTGCGTCGAGTATTGTTGACACACAGTAAGCCACGTGCGGGAGCATTTTCCAGATTGTTGGGATCAGGGTGTATTGAGTTAGTACAAGTATTAAACAGAGCGCCACGAAAAATATTTGAAGGCCGCTGGTGGGGCGATCGTGGATTTATTCACTTGTGTTTTGACATTGTGGGCATGCAGGAGCTGAAAACCTTATGCGAATCGAAAGGACATCCATTTACTGTGGACAGTGCAAACAGTTTTGACATGGGCGAAGCGGCGGGACATTTCAGCTACATCGAAGATCCTGATGGAACGCTGATTGAATTTGTGGAGACACACAAAGTCCCGGTCTTGAAAAAATTAGGATGGTACATCAATCTGAAGAAACGTCCGGCACACCAACCGCTTCCCGACTGGATGTTAAAAAGCATGGCCATGAACCGTGTGAAGGATTAATTACTTTTGAACGAATTTCTAAGTTGCTCGTAGTCGGCAATTAAATTCGTGCGCAATTCTATCAGTTCTTCTACTCCTGCTTTTTCATTGCGGAACAGTTTAATCAATCTACTTTTTCCTGCAGACTTCTTCATACGCACATAATACTCTTGTGCAATCATTCCTGTAATTGGAACAGCGATAACGTATCCGACTGTAATAAGCCAATCGCGCGTAATCAAACCAACAACGATGCTTTGGAGTAACCAGTACAACTGGTAGATAAAAACACTAAGCGTGCCATTGATAGACGCGTGCCATTCGACGAGTCGTACCAATTTACTTGTAATCATGTAAGGTAATTTATACGGAATATAATTCGTAAGCACACCGAAAATCCAAATTGGGAATAAAAGCGTGAAGTACACAAAATCTGTAAGCACGTCGCCTATACCCATTGCACCAATCACTTCAGGGCGCAATACCTGATCGCGCAATTTGAATTTTTTCAGTAAAGAATTATACTTCGCTGCCGCATCACGCATACGCGCTGTGATTTCAGGAGCATTGTGTTCAGCTGAACTGACCGTATTCGCTACTTCACAAGAAAAAACATGCGTATCCTTACCGTTCTTACTATCAATACCTGTTTCATCTGCATAATCCGGCAGAAGCATCTCCTCTATGGTATTCACCAATTCGTCGTTTTGCGGATGCTCAATCACAACAAGAAGCTCTGCCATGCGCTTTTCCAAATCACGCGTGAAGACATTCATTGCTTTGGCTTTCTCTTGTTGATACAGTTCCACATAATCGGACAGATTAATTGGCGCACCGTAATTTACATGAAGCGTTGACCGAAACTTCCAGGGATGCGCACTGTAATTAATTCCAACCGGAACAATAGCAAGATTTAACGCATAATTATTTTTTTCTTCGGAACCGAAAGCGATGCGCGCTGTTCCTTTTTTCAGTTTGCGTAAGCGGCGTTCCTGAATACAAAGTCCTTCAGAAAAGATAATGATGGCCTTATTTTGCTCCAGCATTTTGGCACACTTTTCAAAGGTTTCATCATTTTTACTCAGGTTTTCCGCACCTTCCAGCAAACGATAAATGGGAATAATTCCGATGAAGGAAAGAAATTGTGCGAGCCACTTTTTTCGGAACACATCAGATCGTGCTAAAAACCATGTTCTTCTACGTGTTGTAGAACCCAGCATAATCGCATCCATGAATGCGTTCGGGTGATTACACGCCAGAATTACCGGCCGATCATTGGGTACGTGGTGTAATCCAGTAACAGTTTTATTTCTGTTATGACGATAAAAATATCCCAGCCAGATATTGAATGATAACCAGAGGTAACGATAAAATATGTCGCCAATAATTTTCACGTCTGCTATCGGTTAAACGTCAGGCGCATCCCACGTTGCGATTCGTCGAAAGTTCCATCACGATACACCAGGTGTCCATTGACCCACGTGTGCGTAACTGTATGTGAGAATGTAACACCTTCGAACGGTGACCAACCGCACTTGTATAAAATATTACTTTTGTCTACAGTAATTGATTGATTTGGATCAACCAGCACCAAATCTGCGTAATAGCCTTCCCGAATATAACCGCGCTTATCGATACGGAATAAATCGGCAACGGCATGCGACATCTTTTCTACCACTCGTTCAATCGGAATTACGCCTTGTCTAGATTTTTCCAACATGGCGATAAGCGAGTGTTGCACCAACGGACCTCCGGAAGGCGCTTTGACATATGGCTGTTCTTTTTCTTCAATCGTGTGCGGTGCGTGATCAGTAGCAATCACATCGATGCGATTATCTAGCAGTGCTTTCCATAATTCTTCGCGATCATGCGCCGATTTAACTGCAGGATTCCACTTGATGTAATTGCCTTTGGCGTTATAATCTTCATCCGAGAACCAAAGATGGTGCACGCACACTTCCGCTGTAATTTTCTTTTCGCTAAACGGCAATGTATTATCGAATAACGCCAACTCATCTGCCGTGCTGATATGAAATACATGCAAACGCGTTCCGTATTTTTTTGCACGAGCAACAGCTTTGGAAGAAGACGCCAAACAGGCTTCACGGGAGCGAATTAGAGGATGCATAGCGGCGTTTAAGTTATCTCCGTATTCTTTAACATAGTGAGCCATGTTACCCTTAATCATTGGATCATCTTCCGCGTGAACAGCAATTAATGTCTTCACTTCGCGAAAAATGGTTTCGAGTGTTTCTTCATTATCCACCAGCATATCTCCAGTTGATGATCCCAGAAATATCTTCAATCCCGCAACACGACGAATGTCCATGCGCCGAATCTCTTCGATATTGGTGTTTGTCGTTCCCATGAAGAAAGAAAAATTCGCTAGGGAAACTTCAGATGCACGAGAAAACTTCTGCTCCAGCAAATCAATTGTTGTTGCGGAGGGAACTGTATTCGGTTGTTCCATAAATGACGTAACACCTCCTGCAACTGCGGCTTTTGCTTCTGTGTAAATTTCACCTTTATGAGTAAGGCCTGGCTCACGAAAATGCACCTGATCGTCAATCACCCCGGGTAGTAATAGCTTACCCGTTGCATCAACTAAAGTCTCGGATCGAAGTTCTAAATTTTGTCCAATCTCCGCTATCAGACGGGCTGTAATACGAACATCTCCTACGAATCTTTTCCCTTCGTTAACGATCGTTGCATTTTTAATGAAATAATTCATACTTAGAATGTCACGTTTAAAGTAATCACTTCGTTACCGCGTTTAACCTTTACGGGGATGGTATCGCCTTTAAGTCTCTTCCCTAATTCGGCCATATAGTCTTTCATATTGTTGACAGGATTACCGTCCATCTCAATAAGAACATCACCTTGTTGCATTCCCGCTTTCGCAGCAGGACGATCATCAGTAACTCCGTCAATTTTTACACCGGGCCCTTCGAAGGCATAATCGGGCATAATTCCCATCGTAACTTTATAGCGCGGTTTGCCCATATCAGGATTGCGTGTCTGAAGAAATTGAAGCTTATCCAACGATTCTGTTTTTTCAATAACCAACGTGATGTATTCAAGGATAGCTTTTTCACCTTCAAAATTCAGTTTATCTACATCATCGCTCGGCTTATGGTAATCCGAATGTTGGCCTGTAAAGAAATGCAAGACAGGAACGTTTTTCAAATAGAACGAAGTTTGATCAGAAGGTCCGACTCCCGCGCTGTCCGTCTTTATTCTAAATATGGTGCGCATGGAAGAAATAATCGGAATCCAATCCGGAGCAGTGCCAACACCGTAAATCATTAAAGCTTTTGTAGAATCGTTCAAGCGACCAACCATGTCCATATTAATCATGTAATTAATCGTTGATAAGTCAATAGTTGGTTTTTCACAGAACTTTTTGGAGCCCATCAGTCCAAGTTCTTCACCGGAAAAACAAATAAAGAGGAAATTGAAAGCCTCTTTACGATTGTTACCCGCGTAATAGCGAGCCAATTCCATTACACCTGCAGTTCCTGAGGCATTGTCGTCTGCTCCGTTATGAATTTTCCCTTTACCATTAGCATCAGTGGAATTGCGATCGTGACCTAATCCCAAATGATCATAATGTGCACCAATAACTACTGTGTACTTTGCACCATTATCCAAATAACCCACTACATTTTTTCCTTTGCGCTCTTTAAGATTGGCAGTTGACGTATCGTGCGGATTGGTTGAAGATTTAAACGTAAACGGATAGTAATAGCCATCTGTGCCTTTCGGTTGTAAGCCGGCTTTCTTGAATTCCGAAGCGATGTACTTGGCCGCTTTTTGTTCTCCTTTAGAAGATGTACCGCGTCCTTTTAATTTATCGGAGGCCAAATAAGTAACATCTTTTTTCAGACGATCGACGCTAATATCTTGTGCAAATACGGATAGTGAAAGTAATGCCGATAGTACAATTAATAATAATGACTTTTTCATAAGGCTAAATTATTCTTTCCAGTCTGCAATAAAAACATTCGTATCGCGTGTGCCATTATTGCGTCTGTTAGAGCAGAAAACAATCTTTTTCCCGTCAGGTGAAAACATGGCGAAGGAATTAAAAATGCTTTCGTGCGTGATTTGTTCCAAACCTGTACCGTCGATATTGATCATGTACAGCTGAAAGTCGTACCCTCGCTGTGATTTATGGTTAGAAGAGAAAATAATTTTCTTCCCGGACGGATGATAATACGGGGCCCAATTCGCTTTACCCAAGTTGGTAATCTGCTTGAGATCGGAGCCATCTGCATTGCAAGTATAAATCTCCATATTGGTTGGCGCAACAAGACCTTGAGCTAACAGTGACTTGTACTCCTCAATTTCTTCCGGTGTTTTCGGGCGTGAAGAGCGGAATACAATTTTACTTCCATCCGGCGAAAAGAACGCACCACCGTCATATCCTAGTTCGTGTGTAATCTGTTTAGGATTACTGCCATCAATATTCATGATCCATAAATCCAGATCACCACCGCGTGTTGACGTGAATAGAATTTTATCTCCTTTCGGAGAAACAACAGCTTCAGCATCATACCCCTTTTCTGTTGTTAATTGTTTCACCACCTTTCCGTTCAGATCAGCGACAAAAATGTCGTACGTACCATATACCGGCCAAAGGTACTTTCCACCCGCACGCAAATCCGGCATTGGTGGACAAGGCTTGCCGGAAAGATGAGTAGATGCGTAAATAATATGTTTCCCGTCAGGCATAAAATAAGAACATGTAGTGCGACCGCCTTCATTGCTGATTCGAACGGGTTTATACAATGAATCCTTGACGTCTTTAATTTTCATAGCGAAAATCTGGTCGCACTCCAAGCCCCACTTCGGGTTATTGGACTGAAACGTTAACCATTTGCCGTCAAAGCTGAAATATGCTTCGGCATTGTCGCCTCCAAACGTTAATTGCTTCAGATTAACAATATGTTTTTCTTGCGGATTGTCAATCGACTTTTTCTTTTTGCCGGCCCCAACGAAAAGTATGGCGGCGACAAGAACCAATGCCCACGTAATAATTTTCATAAAATCATTTTGAAAAGATGCGTTGCAAAGATAACATTCCGCATCAGCCGAGTGTCTGATTATTGTCAGTACGTTATTTGCGATTAATCTTCTTAAATCGCATTTGAAGTACGCCCCAGAAGGCTTCTTTGAAGATTTTGGTCGACATTTTTGAAACTCCTTCCACACGATCCACAAATGTGATCGGTACCTCACGTATTTTGAATCCCAATTTGTAGGCGGTATATTTCATTTCAATCTGAAACGCATATCCGACAAAGCGAATATCATCAAGATCTATTGTCACCAAAACTTTGCGCTTATAGCATTTGAAGCCGGCTGTTGTATCCTTTACATTAAACCACAACACCAAACGAACGTAAACAGAAGCGAAATACGACATCAGCAAACGTCCCCTGGGCCAGTTTGATACTTTTCCACCTTTAATATATCGAGAACCCACTGCAACATCCGCCTTCTTATTGGCACATGCGTCGTACAATCGAATTAGGTCGTCAGGATTATGGGAAAAATCGCAATCCATTTCAAATATGAAATCGTAATTACGAATTAAAGCCCATTTGAATCCGTGGATATACGCAGTGCCCAGGCCCAATTTACCGCGACGCTCCTCAATAAAAAGACGATCTAAAAACTCACGCTGCAATTGCTTCACGATATCAGCTGTGCCATCGGGAGAACCGTCATCCACGATTAATAAATGAAAATTGCCATCCAACGACATGACCTTACGAACCATCTTTTCAATGTTCTCTTTTTCATTGTACGTGGGTATTATGACTACTTTTTCGGGCATAATGAGGATAACGAAGATACTTCTACAAGATTGATCCTGCAAAAGGTTAACAACATTTGGGCAATTGTGGCAAAGAATTTGTAACTTTTCGTCGATATGTGGTTCGGACGACTCTTTGTTTTGATACTTTTCTTCTTTATGACCGATGTTAGTCATGCACAAGACGTGAAAGACAGTGTTCGGTTGGCGCCAAATTACATTATTGCCAAGGCCGATACTGGGATAGCCAGCTGGTATGGCCACAAGTGGGAAGGACGCATGACTGCAAGCGGAGAGCGCTTTCATCCCGACAGCATGACTGCGGCACATAAGACATTACCCTTTGGAACAATCGTAGAAGTGAGAAATCTGAAAAATGATTCCGTTGTACATGTGGTGATCACCGATCGTTTACCGAAATCCTCTACCCGTAGTATTGATTTATCGCCGGCATCCGCTAAAAGATTGAACTTTTATAGTGCAGGCTTAACTAAAGTGACAATCAGGCCGGTGGGTAAACGAGCTATCAGGAAAGCGAAAAAATAAAATGGGATCAGTTCGTTCACATAAGTAATAATTCTTATAACCTTCCTTTCACAATTTCATCTACTACTGCGGGATCCAGCAATGTAGAGGTATCGCCAAGATTACTCAATTCTCCTTCAGCTACCTTTCGTAAAATTCTGCGCATAATTTTTCCCGAACGTGTCTTTGGCAAACCGCTTACAATTTGAATCTTATCCGGCTTGGCAATAGGTCCGATAAACTTATTGACTTCCGCAATAATCTCCTTTCGTAACAATTCCTGATCATCATTTTGCTTGGTAGAAATCACATAAGCATAAATACCTTGTCCTTTAATGTCATGCGGAAAACCAACTACAGCGCTCTCTACAATATCAGGATGCATATTAATTGCGCTTTCCACTTCTGCAGTTCCGATACGATGTCCGGAAACGTTAATCACATCATCAACGCGACCTGTAATTCGATAATAACCGTCTTCATCGCGCTTGCACCCATCACCGGTAAAATACAAGTTCTTGTAAGTAGCGAAATAATTGGTACGACAGCGCTCATGATCACCATACGTGGTGCGAATCATTCCGGGCCAAGGAAACTTTATACATAAGTTACCCTCCACTCCGTTACCCTCTATTTCATTTCCTTTATCATCCACAAGAATCGGCTGAATTCCCGGCAACGGTAGTGTTGCAAAACCCGGTTTGGTCGGTGTAATATCAGCCAATGGCGAAATCATAATTCCACCGGTTTCTGTTTGCCACCACGTATCTACAATCGGGCACTGGCCTTTACCAATATTGTCGGAATACCATTGCCATGCCTCTACATTGATTGGTTCACCAACAGAACCTAAAACCCGCAACGAGGACAATTTGTATGGTTTTACAAAATCCACACCTGCAGCTTCCAACGCACGAATGGCAGTAGGTGCTGTATAGAATACATTAACATGATATTTATCCACTACTTGCCAGAAGCGGCCTGCATCAGGGAATGTAGGCACACCCTCAAACAAAACAGAAGTAGCGCCGCACAACAAAGGTCCATAAACAATGTACGAATGTCCCGTTATCCAACCGATATCAGCTGTGCACCAATAGACTTCTCCTTCGCGATACTGAAATACATTTTGAAACGTATATGAAGCATACACCATATAACCACCGCAAGTATGCACTACACCTTTTGGCTTACCGGTTGAACCTGAAGTGTAAAGAATAAACAACAAGTCTTCGCTGTCCATTTGTTCGGCAGGACATTCATCGGCAACATCACGAATTTCATCATGCCACCATGTATCGCGCCCCTGCTGCATGTGTACAGCTTCGCCGGTTCTATTCAGCACGATAACGTGCTCTACTGACGGACACAATTCCAGCGCTTCATCTACAACTTTCTTTATCGGAATTTCTTTCGCACCACGGTACGCACCATCCGTCGTTAATACCATTTTGCAGTCGCTATCCTGAATGCGACCGGCTAAAGACGAAGCGCTGAATCCCGCAAAAACAACGGAGTGGACAGCACCAATACGCGCACAAGCCAATACAGCAATAGCCAACTCGGGAACCATGGGCATGTACAAACACACGCGATCTCCCTTCGTAATTCCTTTGCGTTTCATCACATTCGCCACTTTACACACTTCGTGATACAACTGACGATACGTGTATGAGCGAGGTTCATCATCATTGTCATTAGGTTCCCAGTAATACGCCACCTGATCACCGCGTGCATCGAGATGACGATCCAGACAATTTTCTGTGATGTTCAATTTCCCGTTGATAAACCACTTAACGTCGGGCTGTTCGAAGTTCCACTCCAAAACCTTATCCCACTTTTTGTTCCAAACAAATTCTTCGGCCACCCGGGACCAAAATTGTTCCGGCTGTTGAATACTGAATTGATATTGTTCGTGATAGTGCTGAAGTGACGTGATGCGCATAGCGAAAGATGTTTACACCGAAGATAATGGTGCGCGGGGGAAATCGCAACACGATAACGACGAAGCTATGTCTAAAGCAAGCCTTATGTTAAGACTCCAATGGCGCACCCTATACAAAAATACAAGAAATTCAGCCTTGCAATAACTACTGCTTTGGTCGCACATATGCGACTACGTCCTTATCCGTAATGGTTTTTTCGCCGAGAATAATAAGTCGCTCAATGCAATTACGGAACTCACGAATGTTTCCTGTCCAATTGATTTTCTGTAATTCTTTGATGGCTTCTTTCGTGATTCCCTTCACCGGAATGCCGTGCTCTTCGCAAATCATTTTCAAAAAATGTTCTGCCAACATCGGAATATCATCCTTGCGATCATTCAACGACGGAACATGAATTAAAATAACGCTGAGACGATGATATAAATCTTCGCGGAACAGTCCTTTGATGATCTCCGTCTTTAAATCTTTGTTGGTTGCAGCAACCACTCGCACGTTCACTTTAATTTCCTTGTCACCACCTACACGTGTGATTTTATTTTCCTGCAATGCACGCAATACTTTAGCTTGTGCGGAAAGGCTCATATCGCCAATTTCATCCAGAAACAGCGTACCACCTTCTGCCAATTCAAACTTTCCTTTACGTTGTGCAACTGCAGAAGTAAAAGCACCTTTCTCGTGACCGAATAATTCTGATTCGATCAACTCGGATGGAATTGCTGCGCAGTTTACTTCTACCAAAGGACCTGCTGCACGATTGCTTTTCTCGTGCAACCAACGCGCAACCAGTTCTTTTCCTGTTCCATTTTCACCGGTGATTAAAACACGAGCATCTGTTGGCGCCACTTTATCAATCATTTCCTTGATGTTCGCAATGCCCTCTGATTCGCCAATCATATCAAACGTTTTAGAAATTTTTTTCTTCAACGTTTTAGTCTCTTTCACCAAAGTAGATTTGTCCATTGCATTGCGAATGGTCAACAACAGGCGATTGAGATCTAATGGTTTTTGAATAAAATCATACGCTCCTTTTTTCACTGCTTCAACTGCAGTTTCAATATTTCCGTGTCCCGAAATCATCACGACAGGAGCATCAATGGCAGCGTCCATTAATTTATCCAACGCTTCCATGCCGTCCATCTTTGGCATCTTAATGTCGCACAGAATCATATCATACTTCTCCTTTTGCGCCATTGTAAGACCCTCCAGCCCATCGCCCGCTTCATCTACCTTAAAGTTTTCGTACTCTAAAATTTCACGCAACGTGCGACGAATGCTCTTCTCATCGTCAATAATTAATATTCTGGACATAGCTTGGATTGTAAATAGACGTTGAATTTAATGAAAACCTTGCATACTTATGCGATCAGAAGATCTGTTAGTGCGCCTTCCTTCAATGCGTACGATGACATGCGCATAGTATGCAATTCCAATCGACGAATTACCAATTCTACCAAAATTGCAGATACCACGATCATATCCACCCGCATGGCAACCAAACCCTTTATCTGTAATCGCTGTGCGCGCGTTGACTGCAGCAATTTTTCGTGAATTGCCGCACATTGTTCCAGATCGAATTCGAAACTCGTGGCTTCTTCGATTGTTCGTGTTGGGTCATGTTCTGCAAATAACATTTCCGCTAACGATTCGAATGATCCGGAAGCACCTATCAGCTCCATTACCTGGAGTTCCCGTGCCGCTTGATACATAGGGCTGAGTATCTCATCCAGATACTTTTCTATTTCACGAATTTCATCCGAACGTATCGGATCTGACGGTTGGAAACGCTGCAACAGACGCGATGCTCCTATTTCGAAACTCCGCTTCCACAACAATCCGTCTTTGTCGGCAATGATGAATTCTGTACTTCCACCGCCTATATCAATTATCAGCGATCGCTCTTCACGAAAATTCAAAGCTGCACGGACACCTTTGTAGATGTATTCTGCTTCTTTGGCGCCATCAATAATCTGAATTTCTATTCCGGTGCGCATCTTCACATCCGCAGTGAATTGTTGCCCGTTAGCTGCGTTGCGCACTGCAGAAGTTGCGAATGCCATAATACGTAATACTTCAAATTGCTTACACTCCGATGCATAATGTTCCATCGCCTCTAGCCCGCGCATATAGGCACCTTCCACAATTACGCCTCTATTAATTCCGCCTTCGCCTAATCGTACCGGAATTTTTTCCGAGTGTACTTTAGAAAAAAATGCTCCGTGAGCATCCGCAATGAGCAGGTTAAATGTATTTGTACCTAAATCGACAACAGCAACTCTCATTCACTACCCCCGATAAAACATCCATTTGCCCAACTCTTTCCACGAAATTTTCTTGCCATACATCAGAATTCCCGTGCGATAAATTCTTCCGGCGATCCATGTGAAGAAGATAAATGACACCACTAGAATGAACATGGACAAAAACAACTCCAATACATAAACACCGCCGTACGGAATGCGCATTAACATGACAACAGGAGATGTTAAGGGAATCATAGATAGCCATTTTGCAATTGTGCCGTCCGGATCGTTTAACACAGCGCCTGAACTTGCGATTGCTATAATTAATGGAATGGTAACAGGCAATGAAAATTGACTGGTATCGGAGTCTGTATCCGCAGCAGAACCGATTGCGGCGAAAAGTGAAGCGTACATTAAGTAACCGAAAATGAAATAAAACAAAAACGCAGGAATCAAATTGCCCCATGGAATAGACATGATCGTATCCATGGTTTGTACCGTGCTGTCCGTAATTTCAATATTCATCAATTTACCTGCGCCCGGATTAACAGGCATTCCTGTATTCGAGTTACCCGTAAGTTGTGTTAGGTCGGTTTGCTTGTCCTGAATTGCTCCAACTACCGGAGTAATAATTAACAGCGACAACAAAATCCAGATGGAAAACTGCGTAATACCAACCAAAGTAACTCCGATGATTTTCCCCATCATCAGCTGAAACGGTTTCACGGAAGAAACAATCACCTCAACAATACGTGTAGTTTTTTCTTCCACTACGCTGCGCATAATGCGGACACCGAACATCAGAATGTACATGTAGATAATCATTCCGAAGGCTAATCCCGTAAATGCTTTTACCGTCGAATTGCCAACTGTCCCCTTAATTTCATTTAACACGGCAACTTTGCGTAATGCATGTTCCATCACGCCCGGATCTATTTTATTCACCTGCATGATGTCCTTCTGCACTTCTTTGGTTAAAATCGTTTGCAATAAATTCAATGTGTTGAAGCCGGGTTCTTTGCGAGATTTCAGAATTACCGCTAAACCTTGAGAATGCAGTTGTGCTGTATCACCACCGCCCATGAAATTCTCCGGAATGTATAACACCGAAACACCGGAAGAATCTTTATACAATGCTTCTACCTTGTCCAGTTCTTCATAGACATGATTATAATTGAACTTAAGGTTGGCAGTATCCTTAAATACATAAGCATAACCCAACGAATCCGGAATTCCACTGGCATCAACGACAACTATTTCACGCGATGCGCCGGGCTGCCCTGCCAGCAAAGGAGGCACAATAAATAATGCAGCCCACAATACCGGCGCCAAAAAACACATCACGATAAACGTTTTGTTTTTAACGTGTGTGAGGTATTCTCTTGATATAATGATCCAGGTTTTACCCATAACTATTCCGTGTAATTACTTCGTGTTCCCAAACGCTCTGCTGTTGCTTCTCTTCCTTGCACCGCCGCAATAAATATGTCATTCATTGTTGGAAGTACTTCTGTAAACGCATGAACTTCCACTGCAGGAAGTACGGCGGTCAATAAATTATTAGGTGTTGCATTCCCTAATAAACGTACACGTACTTTGTGAAAGCCATCACCTTCCTCGTGCTTATCAACTAATTCCGCGCCCGTCCACATAGCATTGGTAAATCCCATCATATTGCCTTTAAAAGACAAATCGTATGTGCGTGATGCGTATTGACGACGTATATCTTTCACCGGACCATCCAACACTTTCTTCGAACGATTGATTAACGCAATATGATCACACAACTCTTCCACAGAACCCATATTGTGCGTAGACAGAATTATCGTACTTCCATTATTCTTTAAACGAACAATTTCGTCTTTGATAATTTGTGCATTGATCGGATCGAATCCGCTGAAGGGTTCATCTAAAATCAATAATCGTGGTTCGTGCAAGACGGTTACGATAAACTGTACTTTCTGCTGCATACCTTTCGAAAGTTCTTCCACCTTCTTCTTCCACCAACCTTGCATTTCAAAACGTTCGAACCACTCTTCAATTCGACGACGCGCTTCTTTTTTACTAAGTCCTTTTAATCGCGCCAGATAAATGGCTTGCTCACCGACTTCCATTTTACGATATAACCCTCGTTCTTCGGGCAAATAACCAATTTGCTGCACGTGAGAGTTATCCAACAAACGATCTTCAAACAACACTTTGCCTTCGTCAGGGCCGGTAATTTGATTGATGATTCGAATCAAAGTGGTTTTTCCTGCACCATTTGGTCCCAGAAGTCCGAAAATTGAGGATTCCGGCACATCGATACTAACATCATCAAGAGCAACGTGACCGGAAAAGCGCTTGGTGATATGTTGCGCTGAAAGTAAAATTCCCATACGGGAACTAAGTTAGGAGAAAAGTATGAGTATGCATTGCCGTTGCATCGTGCTGTCAGTGATTTTTAGGAATTCGTTCCGCGCGGTCACACATCCGCTTAATACGAATCAGTCGCAACAGGATAAAGAAGCGCTCTTCAGGAGTTCGTTTGCGAATTTCTTCTAAACGCTGTTGCTCGTTAATAAACACCGACGGTTGCTCTTGCATGATGAAATTTAGTCAAAATACTCTTTCATGCGATCGAAGAAACTCTTGTCTTTGGTGCCGGGCTTAGGTTTAAAATTGTCCGACTCGCGCAGTTTTTCCAAAGTCTTCTTCTCTTCGGAAGAAAGATGTTTCGGTGTCCAAACTTGCACATTAATCAACAAGTCGCCTTTGTGATACCCATTGATGTCCGGCAATCCTTTGCCTTTCAAGCGAAGCATTTTGCCCGATTGTGTTCCGGAGTCAATTTTCACACGCGCCTTTGCATCCAATGTTGGAATATCTACGGAGCAACCTAAAGCTGCATCAATAAAACTAATGTGCTGTTCGAAAAATAAATTATTGCCATCGCGGGTAAACAACTCATGTTCTTGTTCTTCAATCACGACGATCAAATCACCGGGAACACCACCTCGCGGACCGGCATTTCCTTTGCCGTTAACACTCAGTTGAATTCCTTCATGAACACCAGGAGGAACGGGAATGGTAATCACTTCTTCTCCACGCACAACACCGTCACCGTGACACGATTTACATTTATCCGTAATTGTTGTGCCTTCACCAGTACACGTCGGACATGGAGCAGCTGTGTGCATTTGTCCCAACATAGTATTCATTACACGTGTAACTTGTCCGCTTCCTTTGCAAGTAGGACAGGTTGTTGGAGCAGAACCGGATGCAGCACCCGAACCGCTGCACTTATCGCAACTGATGGCTTTCGCCACTTTAATTTTCTTTTCCACCCCGGTCGCCACCTCCTCCAACGTCACTTTTACTTTCACACGCAAATTCGACCCACGATTTACACGTCGTCCGCGCTGTCCACCACCACCGAATCCGCCACCGAATCCGCCACCGAAAATATCTCCGAATTGAGAGAAAATATCATCCATACTGAAACCGCCGCCCTGACCGCCTGATGAAGCTCCGCCCATTCCTGCGTGACCAAATTGATCGTAACGGCGTCGTTTTTCTTCGTTGCTCAACACCTCGTACGCTTCGGCAGCTTCCTTAAATTTATCTTCTGCTTCCTTATCGCCGGGATTTTTATCCGGATGATATTTAATCGCCAATTGCCGATAAGCCTTCTTGATCTCATCAGCGGAAGCGGATTTTCCAACTCCCAGTATTTCGTAATAATCGCGTTTCGACATAACTCTTAAATTATACGCTTATGCACCTACAACTACTTTTGCAAAGCGGATGACTTTACCGTTGAGCGTGTAACCCTTTTCTAATTCATCCACCACTTTACCCTTCAAATCCTCTGATGGTGCAGGGATATTAGTAATTGCCTCATGCAGATCAACATTAAACACTTCACCTTTAGCGCTAACATATTGTAATCCTTTCTGCTGCAAAACAGTTCTGAATTTTTGCGCAATCAGCTGAACGCCTTCATTTACCGCTTTGATATCGGTAGCGTTTTCATTATTCGCAATTGCGCGCTCGAAATCATCCACAACCGGAAGTAAAGCTTTAAAAATATCTTCCCCCGCAGTATTCAATAAATCAACTCGTTCGCGGGCAGTACGTTTCCTGAAATTATCGAAATCCGAATACAAGCGTAAAAATTTATCATTCGCTACAGCCAGCTGTTCTTCTAATTCAGCAATGCGTTTTTCTGCTGCTTCCGCAGGTTCACCCGGCAATGCATCCTGATGATGAACCTGTTCTTCGTTATTCAAATTTTGTTCGTTTTCCATAATCTAACTTGCTTACAATACATTGACAGGATGACAGTCTATTCAACTCATGACATCCGGAATATTACTTAAATCTGTTGACAAAGATATATTCAAATGCCGCGCCACGGGGCTAAAACCGACAATGTGTCAGTAATAAAAAACCCGCTCCAGGCGGGTCTTGTTTAATCTTCCTTTCGTTCTGCAGGATCTTTTTTGGCCTTTTTGTCCTTCTTCACTTTCTTCTCCTTCTTGACCTTCTTCTCCTTTTTCTTATCCTTCTTGCTGTCCTTAATCTTTGCAGGATCAGTTTCCAGCTGAGTGGACAAGGCTTTCAGCAATTGTTCGCCACGTAAATTCTTTGCAACAATAACACCATTACCATCAATCAACAAGTTCGATGGAATGGAATAAATCTGATAGCGCTGTGCTGCCACATTATTCCAGTACTGCAAATCGCTAACGTGATATGGCCAAATTAAACTGTCTTTCTTGATGGCAGCGGTCCATGCGTTTTTCTGCCCGGGACGATCCAGAGAAACCGAGTACACAGTAAAACCATTCCCATTGACAAATAATTGATCCTTGTAAGTTTTGTAGGCTTTAACAACGTGCGGATTTTCCATACGACACGGTCCGCACCAGGAAGCCCAAAAATCAATCAGCACCATTTTGCCGCGCAACGACGACAACGGAATAACGGAATCATTCGGATTCTTCATCACAATATCAGGCGCGATATTTCCCACATTCAAACCAACTACACTGCCGGTTTGAGCGAATGCAGCAACTGAAATTAGCGCAGCAAATATTACAGTATAAAATCTGTTCATAGTTTTCATTATTATTTACGGACAATTTCCGCGCCAAGATTACGTAAACGAGTGTCTATGTTCTGGTAACCGCGATCAATTTGTTCGATGTTGTGAATAGTACTTTTCCCTTTGGCAGATAAGGCTGCAATGAGCAATGAAACACCTGCACGAATGTCCGGAGAAGTCATGGTTACAGCTTTCAATGAATGTTCTCGCCCGAGCCCGATTACAGTAGCACGATGCGGATCGCACAAAATAATTTGTGCGCCCATATCAATCAGTTTATCGACGAAGAATAAACGGCTTTCAAACATTTTCTG
Source organism: Bacteroidota bacterium (assembly GCA_021299855.1). Lineage (GTDB taxonomy): Bacteria > Bacteroidota > Bacteroidia > Palsa-965 > Palsa-965. The sequence goes on from JAJTEY010000004.1 coordinate 17,095, forward strand.
ATGAATCAAAACACTACCCTTCGCTTGTGTTGCAACAACCAATACTATACTCAGCAAATCCGGAGTAAAGCCGGGCCAAGGAGCATCTGAAATAGTCAGGATGGAACCATCAATAAATGTATCTATCTCGTATTTGTCCTGAGCCGGAATGAACAAATCATCTCCTCTACGTTCCATTTTAATTCCTAAACGCTGAAACACGTTGGGAATAATTCCTAAATGTTCGTATCCGACATTTTTAATCGTAATCTCCGATTGTGTCATTGCCGCAAGTCCAATAAAGGAACCTACTTCAATCATATCCGGCAACATGGTATGCTCAGTCCCTCCGAGATATTCAACTCCTTCTATCGTCAATAAATTAGAACCGATTCCGGAAATCTTCGCTCCCATACGATTCAACATTTTACACAACTGCTGCAGATAAGGTTCGCAAGCAGCATTGTAGATTGTTGTTGTTCCTTCTGCCATTGCAGCAGCCATAACGATATTGGCCGTTCCTGTTACGGAAGCTTCATCCAACAACATATATGCGCCTTTCAGACGCTTGGCTTCTACTTTATAAAATTCATTTTCCGCGTCGTAGGTAAAATTGGCACCAAGGTTTTCGAACCCGATGAAATGCGTATCCAAACGTCGACGTCCGATCTTATCACCGCCGGGTTTCGGAATATATCCTCGACCAAATCGCGTCAGCAGCGGGCCGACGATCATGATTGATCCTCGCAAAGCACCGCCTTTATTCTTAAATTTTTCTGAATTGATGTAATCAATATCAATTTCGTCGGATTGAAACGTGTACGATTCAGGACCTAACTTCTCAACTTTTACACCTAGGTCACGAAGTAAATCAATCAGTTTGTTGACATCAATAATATCAGGCACCTTGTTAATGGTAACCTTCTCCGGCGTTAACAGAACCGCAGATAAAATTTGCAACGCTTCGTTCTTTGCACCTTGAGGAACAAGTTCACCACGGAGTTGCTTGCCGCCAATAATTTCAAAAGAGGCCATTATCTTTTCTTCTTTTTCTTTTTCTTTCCAAGTCCTAAATTAATCGCAACCTGATTTTGAGGTATTGCATTCTTCGGCAATATTTCATTTGTATGAAGGAAACGGAAACTCTCACTCACTTTAAGTGAACTCTTAGACAATTCATCTAATTGCTCAACGATAAGCTGGTCATTCACGGAATCACGATTCCAATTTAAATATTGCTTCTTCATTAGTTGAGCCAATTGCTCCGTAAAAACCTGACGATTTTTGGGATCCTGCTCATTCATTGCTTTTCTAATCAAATCCTCCAGGATTTTACCGTAGTGGCGGTACTTGATTGTATTAATCGGATATGGAACGCGTTCAGGCTTCGATTCTAATTGCGCTTTCTCCGGCTTTGGAAATGGGGCATCGATATCCAGCTGAAAATCGGAGATAATGTGCAAATGATCCCACAACTTATGTTCGAAATCATTGAACTCTTTCATCTGCGGATTCAAAATTGCCATTACGCGTACGATCGTTTTAGCACAACGCGTACGCTCCGCTTTATCAGGAATAGATAAACAATGATCAATCATTCGGTGAACATTTCGGCCATATTCCGAAATTGACATATGCGCTAAACCGGTATTATACTCCATGCCGGTAGTATTATTTTTCATTTCTTGCATGTACAAAGGATTAACTGTATTTAAAACAGTGATGTAAAGGTAATGAATTCCGTGCAGTCCGATATGATGAATTAACGGCACTTAACACCTAAATTTGCTCACATGGGAGCGATCATTTATTACCTAACCATTCCGTTCATCTACCTGATCGCTCTTTTACCGTTTCCGCTACTATACCTGCTTTCCGACTTCATTTATTTCGTTCTCTATAAACTTTTGGGGTACCGAACGAAAGTTGTTCGTCAAAATTTGAACCGATCATTTCCGGAAAAATCTGAGGAAGAACTTCAGCAGATTGAAAAGAAGTTCTATCGACACTTGTGCGATGTTGTGCTGGAAACTTTCAAAAGCCTGGTCATAAGCAAAGATGAACTTCAACGTCGATTTTTATTTAACGAAAAAGGCGCCGAGCTTTTGGATGGTTTTGCAACAAAGAACAGAAGTTACATTATCGTTCTGGGACACTATGGCAATTGGGAATGGGGTGTAAATGCTTTTGCACTTTTACGTAAGTCGAAATTATACGGTCTTTACATGCCATTAAAAAACCCTCACTTTGATCAACTCATGAAAAATGTAAGAAATCGATTTGGTTGTGGGTTAATTTCGGTTAAAACTGCATCACACGACCTCATGCACATGCCTGCATCGCCACCACACGCGATTGGTTTTCTGAGTGATCAGGCAGCGCGTCCGGAGCGGGCCTATTGGATGACATTCTTGAATCAGGATGCATCTGTTTTCTATGGCACTGAAGCTTACGCCAGAAAATTAAATTACCCTGTGGTATATGTCACGATTGACAAATTGGGACGAGGCAAATATGAATTAGACGCGAAAATTGTTTGTGAAAATCCATTCGACGTTGCTGAAAATGAAATCACAGAACGACACGTAAAGTTGCTTGAAGAAGACATAAAACGTAAACCGGAAATCTGGCTGTGGTCGCATAAACGTTGGAAACACAATAAACCAGGCGCAGTAAACGAATCGAGTACATTTTAAACATGAGTGGTCGGCTGTTATATTATCTGTTTATCATTCCGGTGTCAAAATTGCCGAACGGGATGATTCGCGCTTTATCCAATGTGATTTATGTGCTCTTGAGATATATAGTTTGTTACAGAGCGCAAATTATTACGAACAACTTGACCAATGCATTCCCGGATAAAAGCAGCAACGAAATCGAAAAAATCAAAAATCGTTTCTACCGCCACCTCAGTGTTGTGTTTCTGGATGGAATTCAGTCATTCAGTATCACAAAAGATCAATTGCGACGTAGAATAGAATTTGAAAATTCGGACATCATCCGCAAACATTACGAGGCAAATTCAGGTGTAATAATTACAGTAGGGCACTACCATTCGTGGGAATTATTGCTGGCGGGAATCAATTTATTTATTCGTCATCGTGCCGCAGTGATTTACCAACCTTTAAAAAATAAATTTCTTGACATTAAACTTCGCCAAACCCGAAGCGATTTCAAAACGCTGATGATTTCGACGAAAGAAGTTAAACCATTTTTCAAGACGGGAATGGAGACACCAACCGCCGTTTTATTCGCGATAGATCAAGCTCCTGCTAATCCGAAACGCAGCTATTGGTTGAACTTTTTGAATCAGGAAACAGCCGTGCATTTTGGTGCCGAAAAATTTGCGACTGAATATAACATGCCGGTATATCACGCACGCCTGTCACAAAAACCCAACGGAATGTATTCGTTAAAATTTGAACTTATTACCACAGATCCGCGTAACGAACAAGCTGGATTTATCACCGAAAAAGTAACACAGTTATTAGAGTCACAAATTATAGAACACCCGGAGTTTTGGCTGTGGTCGCACAAGCGATGGAAACATCAACGTCCTTCCGGTATTCAACTACAACAGCTGATTACGGAGGATGCCGGAAGACAATAATTTCCCCAAATATTTTTCTTGACGGACCTTCTTCATTAATTCGATGTGCCCATAATGATGGCAATCACTTCCAAGAAATTCGTAGTAGTTTTTATCAATCATCTGCTCTGCTACTTTTTTAGTAGCCGGAGAATAATGCCCTGTAAGCGAGTTAATATTGAGTTGAAATAAAACGCCTTTATCTTTTAACTTTTCAAAAACAGAAAAATCTCTGAACCAAAACGGGTATCGTTCAGGATGCGCCAATACCGGCTGATAGCCGTTCGATTGCAAATTAAAAATTAACTGATCTAAATTATCCGGCGCATTAACATACGACACTTCAAACAACAAATACCGCTCGCCGAATGTCAACAAGGGCTCTTTACCAATCTTCGATTCCAGTTCGTAATCGTAATAATACTCGGCGGCCGCATCAATTTCTATGGAATAACCTTGTTCATTAAGTGCAGCACGTACAGGATCTAGCCCGCCCAAAATTGTTTCCGGAGAATTACGAAAAAAATCTGACATCACATGAGGAGTGGTAATGACCTTGCGATAACCGAAATCCGACATTGCTTTAATCAATGTCAAACTATCCTCCAACGTCTTCGCTCCATCGTCTATACCGGGAATGAAATGCGAATGCACGTCGACTTGCAGCACCGACAACTCCTGCAATACTTCTGTTGCATGACGTCCGAATAGTTTTGAGAGAATAGACACTGTCGTAAAGCTAACTAAATAATCTCCGATTAACCGCCCAGCTTTTCCTTCAACGCAGCCAACTGATCTGCCCAGTCAGCACCCTTTTCTTTTTTAGCCGACGCAGCGCCTTTACTACCACCGAATGATTTCGGATTCACTGCAGGCTTCGATTCTTCTTTTTTCTGCTGTGGCTTTTCGCCTTTCATGGATAATGCAATTCGCTTACGCTTAACGTCCACTTCTACCACAGTTACCATCACTTGTTGATGCACTTTCACCACCTTGTTCGGATCATCCACAAACGTATCCGATAATTGACTGATATGCACCAAACCATCCTGATGTACTCCAATATCTACAAACGCACCAAAATTGGTAACGTTGGTTACAATACCCGGCAAACGCATTCCTTCCTTAAGATCATCAATTTCATTAACGCCTTCCTGAAACTTAAAGGCTTCAAAACTCTTCCGCGGATCGCGTCCCGGCTTATCAAGTTCTTGCATGATATCCTGCAAAGTCGGCATACCGAATTTATCGGTCACGTAACTTTTCAAATCAATCTTTTTACGAAGCTCTTTATCATTTATTAAATCCTCAACTGTACATCTTGCATCTTTCGCCATTTGTTCAACGATATGATACGACTCCGGATGCACTGCGCTCTTGTCTAAAGGATGCGAGCCATTGCGAATGCGCAAAAATCCTGCGGCTTGTTCAAAAACTTTATCGCCTAATCGCGGCACATCCAGCAAATCTTTACGTGAACGGAACGGACCATTTTCATCCCGGTAAGCAACAATACTCTTAGCTAACGAAGGACCAATTCCTGACACATAAGACAACAATTGTTTGGAAGCAGTATTCAATTCAACTCCAACTTTGTTTACACAACTCTCAACTACTTCATCCAGTTTTTTCTTCAATAAATTTTGATCAACATCGTGCTGATACTGGCCAACACCAATCGATTTTGGATCAATCTTCACCAACTCCGCCAATGGATCCGTCAAACGTCGACCAATAGAAACAGCACCACGCACCGTTACATCATGATCAGGAAATTCCTCACGCGCTGCCTCCGATGCAGAATATACCGATGCACCACTTTCATTCACCATAACCACCAACACATCTTTCGGAATATCTTCCATATTGCGCACAAACTCTTCTGTTTCACGACTTGCAGTGCCATTACCGATCGCAATTGCTTCCACCTGATGCTTAGCAATTAGTCGATATACAGTATCTTCTGCTGCACGAATTTCACGCTGTGGAGGGTGCGGATAAATCACGCTATGCTCCATTAACTTGCCCTGACGATCCAACACCACCACCTTGCAGCCGGTACGAAACCCCGGATCTAGCGCCAAAATAGTTTTCTGACCCAAAGGCGCAGCCAGTAACAATTCACGCAAATTTTGTGCAAACACTTCTATGGCTTTTACATCGGCCAACTCTTTGGTCAAACTACGGAATTCCGTTTCCAACGAAGGTTGTAACATGCGCTTATATGCTCCGGTAATTGCAGCGCCCACTTGTTCCGCGGCAGCATTATTCGCTTTAATAAAAAGCTTCTCCAGCAAATCGATAGCATCATCAGCATTCGGTGCAATATCCAACATCAAAATGCCTTCATCTTCTCCACGACGCATCGCCAGAATACGGTGTGAAGGAGCATTCATCAACTTTTCATCCCACTCGAAATAGTCGCGGTATTTTTCTCCATCTTCCTGCTTACCTGCAACTACGCGACTTCTGATCAGCGCAGCACTGTTAAACAACTTACGCAGTCCTTCACGCGCTTCCGAATTTTCGCTGATCCATTCGGCAAGAATATCTCTTGCGCCATCCAACGCATCATCCGCATCTGCAATTTCAAATTCTGCGTTGATATACTTTTCGGCCTCCGCTTGCACATCTATGTTCTGCTGATTCAACAAAACCTCCGCTAGTGGCTCCAAACCTTTCTCACGGGCAATAGTGGCGCGTGTTTTACGTTTCGGCTTATACGGCAAATACAAATCCTCCAAAGTTGTGATCAGATCTGCAGCAAATATTTTATCACGTAACTCGTCCGTAAGCTTTCCTTGTTCCTCAATCGTTTTCAAAATAAACTCGCGACGTTGTTCCAATGCTCGCAACTGTTCCATGCGATCACGAACATTCATAATCTGAACTTCATCCAGTGATCCGGTCATTTCTTTTCTATATCGCGAAATGAATGGAATTGTCGCTCCTTCATCCAACAAATCGATAGCAGCTTGAACTTGTCGAACTTCAATCCCAAGTTCAACCGCAATCTTTCTGATATTAATACTTTCTGTACGACTCATATAATTATGCTATAAAACAAAAGTAAGTGTACTCACCCCGCAACGAAAGCAAGTATCAACACTTGTGGAAAACTTACAATTATTGGAATGAGTTTACGGTGATCGTTAAACCTGATTTAACATCAATGTCGGGTGTATATCCGAATGCCGCATGCGCTGCGGAAATAGCTGCTAAAGAATCGATAATCTCGCCTTGACGTGCCTCACGAAACAATGGCGATGATGAAACATTGAGCGCGTCCGCAATCCACTGGTAGATTTGAAGAACCGAAGTTGATTTCCCCGCTCCAATATTAAAAACACGGCCTCGAACCCGATCACTCGGTGCTCCAAGTATCAACATGTTTGCTTTCACCACGTTACTCACAAACGTAAAATCCCGCAACTGCTGACCATCGCCATTGATATACACAGGCGTACCGCGAATCAAACCATCAATAAAAAGCGGAATTGCCGCAGCATAAGCATCGAAAGGATTTTGACGAGGCCCGAAAATATTGAAGTAGCGAAAGCCGGTTATATCCATTTCAAACAAATCGGTAAATACCGCCGCATACTGCTCATTCAGCTGCTTGGTCACCGCATATGGCGACAATGCGCGTCCCGTAACAGATTCTTTTTTCGGCGAATTAAAATCGTCACCATAAACTGATGATGAACTTGCATAAATGAAACGCTTCACACCACACTCCCGTGCAGCTACCAACATATTTAAAAATCCGGTGGCATTCGCTTCATGCGTTGCAATCGGATTATCTATAGAACGCGGTACTGATCCCAAAGCTGCGTGGTGCAGAACAATATCAATCTGCTCGCACGCTTTTTCACATGTTGCAGCATCTATTATACTGCCATTGACAAAATTGAAATTTGCCCGTCCTTCGTAAAGATCAACATTTGATTGACTTCCGGTCGAAAGGTTATCCAGCACACGCACTTCCAACGCACCGTGCAACAGCAAATATTCAACTAAATGAGAACCGATAAAACCCGCACCTCCGGTCACCAAAATTCGTTTGGTAGTAATGTCTTCGGTATGCCAGGCTTGATGATACATATATTGATACAAATCTTAAATACTCTAATTAGCGCTTCTCGTACTGATCCTGATAATAAGATTGGTAAGCGCCTGAAGTAACATGATCCAGCCATGATTGATTATTCAAATACCAATCCACCGTTTTCTCCAAACCTTCTTCAAATTGCAGTGACGGCACCCAGCCAAGTTCTTCCTTCAATTTTGTAGCATCAATGGCGTAGCGTAAATCATGCCCTGCGCGGTCTTTCACGAATGTGATCAATTGCGCCGATGAACCTTCTGCTCTGACCAATTTTTTGTCCATGATCTTACACAACAGATGAATAAGATCGATATTCTTCCACTCGTTATGCCCCCCAATATTGTACGTTTCGCCGTTTTTACCTTTATGTAAAATCACATCAATAGCTCTTGCATGATCCTCAACCCACAACCAGTCGCGAACGTTTTCACCTTTGCCATAAACAGGAATAGGTTTGTTATTCCTGATATTATGAATTGCCAGCGGAATTAATTTTTCCGGAAAGTGATGTGACCCGTAATTGTTGGAACAATTGGAAATCACTACAGGTAAACCGTATGTATCGTGATAAGCACGCACAAAATGATCGGAACTGGCTTTAGATGCGGAATACGGGGAATGCGGATCATACTTAGTCGATTCCGTAAACATGCCGGTTTCTCCCAACGCACCGTAAACTTCATCGGTAGAAACGTGATAAAATCTTTTACCCTCAAATTTATCGACCCAATGATGCTTCGCGGCATTCAACAGGTTCACCGTTCCAACTACATTGGTCATCACGAAAGCAATAGGATTGGAAATGGAACGATCCACATGCGACTCCGCTGCCAAATGAATGACGTAGGTAAAATCGTGTTGTGCGAATAAATCCTGAATGAATTCGGCGTCGGTAATATCTCCTTTAACAAAGTTGTAATTCGAAGCACCATTAACATCCGTTAAATTTTCCAGATTTCCGGCATACGTTAAAGCATCGAGATTAAATACGTGATAGTTCGGATACTGATTCACAAAACGTCGTACGACGTGAGAACCGATAAACCCTGCACCACCGGTTATTAACACCTTTTTCATCATTGCTGTGGTCGTTGTTGGATGTACTTTATGATCGTTTCAATTTTTATTGTGCCAAACAAATATCTGCGACCTCCAGCAACCGTCAATTCTAAGCGTCGCTCTTTCCCTATCGCCGCATCCACACAATCTACAATATCTGTAAGCTTTATCGAACACAATTCTTCTTCACTCCACGCTTTTACGACTTTGCCGAATGGCTTCAACGCCGGATGCACGTTGCGTTTAAAAATAAAATAGTCAGGAGTAATTTCGATCCGTCCCTCTATTCCTTTGTACCCCGAACGATACCAGGATGCATAAGGAACTCTTATTGCTACAATCGGATCTCCGGACATCATCTTACAAACTCCAGTACGTTAACTTCTTCACTTTGCCTTTATAAATTCCTTTCACATCCGTCAATACTCCTCTGGGTGACATGATCGACATGAAATACTTTTCATCCAACATTATATACTCCTTGTGATTAACAGCTACAATCACTGCATCATAACCTTTACTCACCTTGTTCAGTCCAAAACCATATTCATGTTTCAACTCTGCCGAATCAGCATGTGGATCAGTAATATCAACTTTCACTCCGAAGGATTTCAACTCTTTCACCACATCAGCAACTTTCGAATTGCGAATATCACTTACATCTTCCTTAAACGTTGCACCCATTACGAGCACTTTACTCTTGCTGATATTTTTACCGGATGCAATAATTTTCTTTACTGTATTTTTTGCAACGTAAAAGCCCATGGAATCGTTGACGTAACGCCCCGAATTGATCACCCGTGCATGATAACCTAAAGCTTCAGCCTTGTGCGTTAAGTAATAAGGATCAACACCGATACAATGACCACCAACGAGACCCGGTGAAAACTTCAAAAAGTTCCATTTGGTGCCCGCTGCAGCGAGAACTTCGTAAGTATTAATGCCCATCTTGTTAAAAATAATGGACAATTCATTCATCAGAGCAATGTTTACGTCGCGCTGAGTGTTCTCAATTATTTTAGCAGCCTCCGCAACTTTAATTGAAGATGCACGATGTGTTCCCGGCTCAACAATTATTTCATAAGTCTTCGCAATTTCCTCTAAACTTTCAGCGTCACAACCGGAAACAACTTTCAAGATTTTAGTAATCGTATGTTCTTTATCACCGGGATTAATTCGTTCAGGCGAGTAACCTACTTTAAAATCTCTCTTAAACTTCAGTTTAGATTGAGCTTCCAAAACAGGAATACAATCTTCTTCCGTACAACCCGGATAAACTGTTGACTCAAACACCACGTAATCACCTTTCTTCAAGACATTTCCAACGGTGGTTGAAGCAGCAATTAGAGGAGTGAGGTCGGGCTGATTGTGCTCATCAATCGGAGTTGGAACCGCTACGATAAAGAAACGCGCAGCTTTTAGTTCTTCAAGTGAAGCGGTAAAATGAATATCGCATCCCTTGAATTCACTTTTATCCAATTCATTACTTGGGTCGATACCTTTGCGCATCATCCCCACACGCTTTTCGTTGATATCGAATCCAATTACTTTAACTTCTCGTGCAAATGCGAGAGCAATCGGTAAACCAACATAACCTAATCCAATTACGGCAATAGGGGCCTTCTTTGCCAGAATATCTTTATAAATGCTCATCCTTTATGATTTACGATTCGGTTTCCTGAATGAATAAATGCGCTCAATAATATCAACCACTTTCATTCCCTCCAACGCATTAGTTGTTATGGTTGTTTTACCTGTTAGCGTATCAATGACATTTTGAATTAACTGATTATGATTATTGGCAGATCCTTTATAAGCCCCATAATCATTCGCAGGTGCTGTGGCTTCAAGTTCAGGCATCGAATAATCATTGATATGACAATATTCTACCTGATCCATATATTGTCCGCCTACTTTCACACTTCCCTTGCTACCAACAACAGTAATACTGCTTTCCAGATTTTTATCCCAAACTGCCGTAGAATAATTAATACTTCCCATACCTCCTCCCACAAAACGAAAATTTACAAAACCGGAATCTTCAAATTCTGTCAATTGCTCGTGATTAAAATCTGCAAATTTGGCTTGTATATCGGTAATATCTCCAAACAGCCAGTACAACAAATCAATCCAGTGTGAAAATTGCGTAAACAATGTTCCGCCATCCAGCTGTTGCGTTCCTTTCCAACTTCCATTTTTGTAATAACGTTGGTCGCGATTCCAGTAGCAGTTTAACTGCACCAAATATAAATCGCCGATAATCTTGTCCTCTATCACCTTCTTCAACCAAACTGCCGGAGGTGAATAACGGTTTTGCATCACACAAAACACTTGTTTGTTATGCTGCAAGGCGGCATAAATAATTTCCTCACAATCCTTGCGCTGCAATGCCATCGGCTTTTCTACAACCGCGTGCTTACCTGCACGCAAAGCGGACAACGCGTGCTCTGCATGAAGTCCGTTGGGAGTACACACATTCACAACTTCAACTTCTGGATGTGAAGTCAATAACTCATCCAGTGAATTGTAATAGGGCTCCGCTAAGGCTTCATTGCCGGTTTCGGTTTTACCCAACACATCACATACTGCTATCAACTCTGCATTCGGATTGCGTCGCACCATTTCTGCATGACGTTTTCCAATATGGCCTTGTCCGACAACTGCGAATTTTATTTTTAGTTCCGACATATTATTTAAATTTTGTGAACCGCGCCGTTAATCAATTGATAACGCTCTTGAGATTCAGGACACACCGCAAATCCCGATGCATCAAAATTTAATCGGTGTCCGTACTCACTCATCCATCCTATTTGCTTTGCGGGATTTCCTACTACCAATGCGTATGCGGGAACCGTCTTCGTAACAACAGCTCCGGCTCCGATAAAAGCAAATGCTCCGATATCATGACCACAAACAATTGTTGCATTCGCTCCAACAGAAGCTCCTTTACCAACATGGGTCTTAGCATATTGCTCACGACGATTTACCGCGCTTCGCGGATTCGTAACATTCGTAAAAACACAACTTGGGCCGAGGAATACATCGTCATCACAAGTTACTCCGGTGTAAAGGGAAACATTGTTTTGAATCTTCACATTGCTACCTAAAATCACTTCAGGAGAAATGACCACATTCTGTCCGATATTGCATTGTTCTCCTATACGGCAATTCGGCATAATGTGCGAAAAATGCCAAATTTTGGTGCCTGCTCCTACCGCACAACCTTCGTCAATAACGGCTGTTGGATGCGCAAAAAAATCACTCATGGTTATTTCTTTTCAAATTCCCTGTGCTCCTTTTTATACAACTCTTCAGTTGGCAAACTTTTAAAATATGCGTAGGTACGCTTCAATCCTTCTGCACGATCCACCTTCGGCTCCCAGCCTAAAATTTGTCTTGCCAACGTAATATCCGGCTGACGTTGCTTCGGATCATCTTGTGGTAAAGGGTGATATATCACCTTCTGATTCGTTCCCGTTAACTTGATAATTTCCTCAGCAAAATCTTTGATGGTTATTTCTTGCGGATTTCCAATGTTTACAGGCCCAACATGACTACTCATCAACAAACGATAAATGCCTTCCACTAAATCATCCACATAGCAAAACGAACGCGTCTGAGAACCATCACCAAAAATGGTAAGATCCTCACCACGCAAAGCCTGACCTATAAATGCAGGTAATACACGACCGTCATTCAGTCGCATACGAGGCCCGTACGTATTAAAAATTCTTACGATTCGCGTTTCAAGTCCGTGATAAGTTTGATACGCCATTGTTATCGCTTCCATGAAACGCTTCGCTTCATCATACACACCACGCGGCCCAATAGGATTTACATTACCCCAATACTCTTCGGTTTGCGGATGCACAGTCGGATCACCATATACTTCTGAAGTTGAGGCCACAAGAATTCTTGCGTTTTTCACTCGGGCAAGACCTAACAAATTATGCGTCCCCAAAGAACTTACCTTCAACGTCTGAATAGGGATTTTCAAATAATCAATCGGACTTGCAGGTGAAGCAAAGTGCATAATGTAATCCAACTCTCCGGGAACAAAAACAAACTTGGAAACATCATGATGATAAAACTCGAAGTTCTTATTCGAAAATAGATGTTCCAGATTTTTCAAATCTCCCGTTATCAGATTGTCCATTCCGATCACATAACAACCTTCAGCAATAAAACGATCACACAAATGTGACCCTAAAAAGCCGGCAGCTCCTGTTACTAAAACACGCTTCTGCCTCATACCGTTTCAGGGTTTACAGTTGCACGACCAATACTCGAATAATAGAAACCGTGTTCACTCATTTGGTCAAGTGAATACAAATTTCTTCCGTCGAAAATGGATTTATTTTTCATCAACGTTGTCATTCTATCGAAATCGGGCGTACGAAACAAACTCCACTCCGTGCAAATAATTAATGCATCAGAATCTTTCAAAATACTGTATTCATCAATTCCGTATTCTATTTTCCCTCCCAATAACTTCGACACATTATCCATAGCTTCAGGATCGTAGGCAGAAACCGATGCGCCCTGTTGCAATAATTCATCAATTATATACAATGCAGGAGCTTCGCGAATATCATCCGTATCCGGCTTGAAAGCTAAGCCCCAGATTGCAATCTTTTTACCTTTCAAATCACCCTTAAAATATGCGTTGACTTTGGGAATAATGATCGTTTTCTGACGTTCGTTAATTTCCATAACGGCATCAAGAATTTTCATTTCCTGATTAACTTCTGATGCTGACTTTGCCAATGCTTGCACGTCTTTCGGAAAACAACTTCCGCCGTAACCGATTCCCGGAAATAAAAATCGCTTGCCGATACGGTCATCAGAACCAATACCGATGCGAACCTTATCCACATCAGCTCCAACTTTCTCACACAAATTCGCAATCTCGTTCATGAATGTAATCTTCGTTGCAAGAAATGCGTTAGCAGCATACTTGGTCAACTCGGCAGACTTTTCATCCATGAAGATGATTGGATTTCCCTGACGAACAAAAGGCTTATACAGCTCGTCCATCAACTTTTTCGCACGATCTGATCTTGCACCGATAACAACACGATCCGGTTTCATAAAATCATCTACAGCAAATCCTTCACGCAAAAACTCCGGATTAGAAACAACATCGAACTCAACCCGCGCATTCTTAGCAACAGCAGCATGAACTTTATCAGCAGTACCTACAGGAACCGTTGACTTATCAATAATCACTTTGTAATCCTTAATGATCTTACCCAAATTTTCTGCTACGCCTAAAACGTAAGATAAATCTGCAGATCCATCTTCGCCGGGAGGTGTAGGCAAAGCCAAAAAAATCAACTTGGCTCCGGCAACAGCTTCCTCTAGGTTGGTAGTGAATTTAAGTCGGCCTTGTTTAATATTGCGCTCAAACAATGTATCAAGATGCGGTTCGTAAATTGGAATGATACCGTTTTTCATCTTTTCAACCTTGGTGGCGTCAATATCCACACAGATAACATGATTACCCGTTTCTGCCAAACAAGTTCCGGTAACTAAACCAACATAGCCGGTTCCAACAACAGCGATATTCATAATAACTACTGATTTACGTACTCTAAAACTGATTGCGTAATAAACTCTAGCGTGCTCTCCTCCAACTCCGAATGCATTGGCAAAGAGATCACTGATGCGCACAATTGTTCTGTAACAGGAAACATGCCTTCCGTGTAACGCGGATCGAGGTATGCCTTTTGCATATGCAGCGGCACAGGATAATAAATCATCGACGGTATTCCTTTACCCGCCAAATGATCACGCAATCCCTGACGATCAACACCGTTTAGTTGAAGCGTATATTGATGAAACACGTGATCGGAATGCTTAACACGCTTCGGAGTTCTCAACTTGGAGCTCCCGGCAAATGCTTTATCGTAATAGGATGCCGCATTGTTTCGTTCTGCTGCATAGGAATCAAGGTGTCTCAACTTGATTCTCAATATCGCAGCTTGAATGCTATCCAAACGAGAATTCACACCGATACTATCATGATAATATTGAACACTCTGTCCATGATTAGCAATCATCTGCATTTTTGCGGCCAGGTCATCGCTATTCGTGTACATCGCTCCTCCATCTCCATAACAACCTAAGTTCTTAGACGGAAAAAATGATGTGCATCCGATATCTCCCATAGTTCCTGCTTTTGCAACCGTCCCATTACTAAACGTATAGTTGGATCCGATTGCTTGCGCGGTATCCTCAATCACAAACAAACCGTGCTTTTTCGCAACTGCAAGAATACGTTCCATGTCGGCGCATTGACCAAACAAGTGAACAGGGACAATTGCCTTTGTCTTTGGACCAATTGCTTTCTCCAACTCTTCGACGTTAATGTCGAATGTATCCGGATAAACATCTACCAATACCGGAGTCAATCCTAACAAAGCAATAACTTCTGCTGTTGCCACGTAGGTAAAATCTGCTGTAATGACTTCATCCCCCGGCTTCAGTCCTAAAGCCATCATTGCAATTTGCAGGGCATCAGTTCCATTTGCGCATGGAATTACATGTTTCACACCAAGATAAGCTTCCAACTCTGATTTGAAAGCTTTCACTTCAGGTCCGTTGATGTATGCCGCGGATCGAACAACGCCAAGAACGGCAGCATCAATTTCACCCTGAATTTTCTCGTATTGGGTTACGAGATCAACCATTTGAATTTTTTTCTCTACAACAGCCATTTCAATTACTGTTAAAAACAGGCGAAGATACGGAAATTAAACCCGTTGAAGGCTAAGAATTCCGCCACAAAAGACCTTTTTAATTAACTTTGATCTATGCTGAAATGGCTTGTTGTGTTTGTTGTGTTTATGTTGTCATTCCACATTGCGAATGGACAGAGTTCTCCCCGTCGTGATTCCATTACCCAATGCTTCATGTTTGCGGGTGATTACGCCTTATATAGTCCCGGCGGCGACCTCGCTGATCGCATGGGTCTGCATTCAGGAGCCGGATTGTCCATTCATTATAAATCCCGCAATGCCTGGCTATTTAGCGCAAACTGGAAATACTTGTTGGGAGATCAACTTCGAGAAAGAGGTGTACTGGATAGCATTTCAACTTCAAACGGATTTGTAATTGACAAGGAAGGGAAAATGGCAGATATCAGAATGTATCCGCGAGGTTTTAACCTTTATTTCAGTGTCGGAAGAATCTTCACGAATATTCTGAGCCCTAATCCCAACTCCGGACCATTTATCAGTGCCGGCGCAGGATATATGCAACACAAAATCCGTATTTATGATAATGGAGGACGAACACCACAACTCCAAGGCGACTACCTGAAAGGCTACGACCGATTAACTTCAGGCTTAATGATCAATCAATTTGTCGGATTCTGGTTTATGAGTAAATCCCGATTCACGAATTTTTATGCAGGATTCGAATTTAACCAGGCGTTCACAAAAAGCCGACGTTCTTGGAACTACGACCTTATGCAGGCAGACACATCACAACGCATCGAGCTTCAATACGGATTTCGTGTAGGTTGGAATATTCTGCTCAATCGCACCGGTAACCAACAGTACTACATGTACTAATATGCTTGTGCTCTACACCTTTGCGATATATGTATACGGATTGATTATTCGTGTTGCAGCACTATTCAATTCCAAAGCGGCACTGTGGGTCAAAGGGAGACACGAATGGCAGCGAGGTTTATCTGATTTTAAAAAAATAAATTCAGGTAAGCTGGTTTGGGTGCATTGTGCATCATTAGGTGAATTTGAGCAGGGACGACCTGTTATTGAGCACATTCGACTACGGCATCCCAACATCAAAATTCTCTTGACATTTTTCTCGCCCTCGGGCTATGAAATCAGAAAAAACTACGAAGGTGCGGATGGTGTTTTTTATTTGCCGCTGGACACTCCCGGAAATGCTCACAAATGGCTGAAGATATTGCAACCTTCTCTGGCAATTTTTGTGAAATATGAATTTTGGCTAAACCACCTTAACTCACTTCGCCATTCTGATATTCCGCACATTCTAATTGCTGCAAACTTTAGAGAAGATCAGGTTTTCTTTAAATCGTACGGTAACATCTTTAGAGAAGGGCTTCGTGGTTATCACAATATCTTCACCCAAAATGAGAAATCGACCAACCTGTTGAAGAATATTGAAGTCGATTCGCAAGTTGCCGGCGACACCCGATTTGACCGCGTATTGAATATCCTCACACAAATAAATTCGCTTCCAATAATTGAAAAATTCTTAGGATCACATTCTTGTATTGTCACGGGAAGTACATGGCATCAGGATGAAATCATTGCATTTCCGGCGATCCTCAGCACACTTCCTGACCGCATGAAGTTAATTGTCGCACCTCATGATATTAACACCTATCGTATTCGCTCAGTGGAACAAAATCTAATTCACGCGGGATGGAATAAAGAGGAAATAGTTCGATTCTCTCAAAATGAATCTATTGATGTAACAACAAAAAAAGTGTTGATTATTGACAATATTGGAATGCTAAACAAACTTTATCGCTATGCCGAAATATGTTTCATAGGAGGTGGCTTTGCTAAAAATCTGCATAACACCTTGGAAGCAGCAGTATACTCCAAGCCACTAATTTTCGGTCCTAAACATGAAAAATTTGAAGAAGCGAAAGAACTTTTAAAGTTAGGCGGTGCAATTTGTGTTAACGATCAGGAACAACTGAAAATAGCGCTGATCCAATTGTTGAACAACCCGGAAACTCTTAAGAAAACAGGAATCAACGCAGGTAAGTATGTGGCAGATAATAAAGGCGCTGTCGAAAAAATCGCGAAACATATTGACAAATTACTTAGTCGTTAAAAATCCACGACAATCCCAGTTTTAGTGCCAGATCATTCCCGGGATAATGCGGAATCATGTAATACGTTCGGCCCATAAGTCCGGCGTTAACATGTTCTGCTCGCACGTATGCTTTAACAGACTTAATTTGAATTGCAACGAATGGATCAAAGTAAACGTAACTCTTAAGTTTAATAGCATCTTGAACATAGAACACACTTAGGTTCGTATGATAACCGTCGGCAAAATAACTACCTACATAAGTTAGATCGCAACCCAATTGAAAAGTCATTGCCTGTTTAAATAGTTTCCATTCCCCAATCAAGGTCTGACGGGCAACAAGCGGTGGCAATCGAATAGGATCTTCCTCGGAGACTACATTATATCTCAACGATCCGTACCACCTGAAATGGGTTAACTGCATATCTTGTCCTAATACCAAACTTAGCACATCAAAATTTGAATTGTGCTGAACGGGAAGCAATGTACTATCGAAGTACACATAATTGGTATACGAATTGTATTCAACACTGAGTCTCGCACGTATTTTATCAATTATCCGAATACTGGTCTGTAGTTGTAATTGAGTGTGATACTCATCGGATAAATCATTTACCCATTTGAAGTGATTCCCGGAAAAAGTGAGGGCCGTTTGTTCCGGGCGATATCTTCCCGAAACTGCATTCACATTGATAGAAATCTTTTTTGCTTCAAAAAAACCTATACGAGCAGAAATCTGATAATTACTTTCATTAAGTCCGCTGAAATAGTAACGCGTTTTTAGTTGGTATGACGTTAACCAAGATGAAGTATCACGACCGAATACATCAAGTTTGCCGAGAAGATTACCCCCTGTTACCGATATAGTATCATTATGATAGTCGATAGCCTCATGACCTGCCGCAATTCGCATGAAGAAAACTTTAGTCGTGTTACTAAAGTTGCGCTGAAAAAATAGGTTGTTGGAAATAATATTTAGTCGTGTCGAATCGCGTGTCTCTAATGAATCACTATATATTGTCTGAAAAAAGCCGGCGGCCGGAAAGAAGTCGTTATAAACTCGTTTAGTTCCCTGAAGAGTAACTTGGTGACCTACGGAAATCGTTGGAACAATTACTTTTCGTGAATCTGATGTATCAACAATCGGTAATTTATCGGGCCCGCATGACCAATAATTGGTGAACTGTAATTTGCCTGATATCAAGCGTCCTTGTGCATTTGCAAGATTAACACCAACAAGCTTTCTGTCCAACTGCGTTGCAAATTCAAATAACGAATCATTAACTATCCCTCCATTTTCCTGCCAGGTACCGGTAGTCAAACCTCCATGGACGTGCATTGCATACCTACGATGTTTGCCTCTAAACCAACTATTTAAAAACAATGATGTAGTGTTGGTTTGTTGATTCCTATAAAAACCTTCGGAACGAATTCTCCTAAATCCAAACGCCACACCCAGATTGCTCCCGAAATTTCTAGAATGTAAAACATCTACAAATTGCTCCTTACGCATACCGGCACCATATTGTACTACAGTAATCGGTTTTTGTGAATAAAAAAATGCAGGCTCAGATGTGCCAAAATGAAAGTTACCGTTAAATGATCTCCGATCCCTGAATCCGGTATTAAATGCAACGGCCCCGTCAAGCGATTTGTTTGGACCGCCAAGATTTCCGGTAGAAATATCTCGGGGGTGAATTACGTGAAACGAGTCGAGTTTATAACCAATCCTTCGAATCAAATGATTATCGAACAGAGAAAATTCGTATTCGGAAAAGGTATAAACAGAATTTGAATCCAAAGGCAGTCTGCTCGTTTGAGCGGAGAGTTGCCAAAGCGATAATAAGCCGGCAAATAGCAGAAATACAATAATTCTGGCGTGGCTCATGTGATAAAGGTATCACAGTAAATAGGGTAAAAAAAAGAAACCCCGACAAAAGTCGGGGTTTCTTTTAAAATTGGCGGCGACATACTCTCCCACCTTGTAGGGCAGTACCATCTGCGCTGACGGGCTTAACTTCTCTGTTCGATATGGGAAGAGGTGATCCCCGTCGCTATAGCCACCATAAAGCATTAAATACTTTAAAAAACATATTGGAATAAAAACACAAAAGAAGGATTGATCAAAGAAAATCGATCGAGCAATTAGTACCACTCAGCTTTGACATTACTGCCTTTACACCTGTGGCCTATCAACGTAGTCGTCTTCTACGGCTCTTAAGGGAGATCTCATCTTGAGGCGAGCTTCGCACTTATATGCCTTCAGCGCTTATCTCATCCGAACATAGCTACCCTGCACT
>JAJTEY010000057.1 GCA_021299855.1 Bacteroidota bacterium
TGTTCATATAATACGCTGAATTCTCCTCGAATTAAATTAACGGCACTTGCTTTTACTGCGCGTGCTACACTATCGGTAATGATTGGTGTGCCTTTGTAATCAATAGTTTTTTGACCCGGATGTTGGCGCACACGAACGCGTATGGTATCGTTTCTCGTTTCCGAAGAATCGTTCTTCAACACCACCTGTGCGCTGCTTTGCAACCGGATACCAAGTGCGAGAATAAGGATTAGAAGACGAAACATGATATTGAATAACTTTACAAAATTACCGTAAATCGTCTATGAAACACTTTTTTCTTCTCGTAGTGTTGTGGATCATGGGATCACACACTTTTGCCCAAATCGATATCACCTGGGGCGTTCCGGTGAAAGCCGAAAAACGCACACAACTGTTAGACCTGGTTGGCGCTGACAAGGAAGCCGTTTATGCCACACGGGTTAAAATCGCCGGGATGCGCGTTTCGGAATATCGCATCGAAAAATATCGTAAAAGCGATATGAACCTCGTGTATTCGAAACCCATGCCTGCTCAGGTTGGTGATTCGAGATTAACGATCACCAATTTCTTCTTCATCAAAAACACATTGATAGTTTTCGGTACGTATTACGATCGCGACAAGCGATCCACCACATGCTATGCACAAATCATCGGCACAGATGGAAATATTGCAAAACCCTGGACTCCTGTTGATGTTTTACAGGACACAAAATCTCGTAACCGTGGAAGCTTCTATCATTACGTTAACGATGATTCCAGCGGCATTCTTGTTGTCACCAATCCTCCGTATGACAAGTATTCCAACGAAGCATTTAAGTTAACGCTGATTGATCATGACCTGAAAACGAAGTGGGTTCGTGAGATGAAATTGCCCTACAAGGACAAAGATTTTTCGCTGAAGAAATTCATCATCACCAAAAAAGATGAAGTGTATGTGTTGGCTTATGTACAGATGGATAAGGAAAATATTTCCAAAGAAGACCGTAAGAAAAAGCCTACTTATTTCCACGATGTATTGGTGTATGATGCTGTATATGATTCCTTGAAGGAATATCATCTCACATTAACACCGAAATACATTACAGAGGTAACGATCACGTTGGATAACGCCGGTAATATTTTGAGTGGAGGCTTTTATTCCAACAAAAATTCGCGGGATATGGCGGGTACTTTTTTCATGAAAATCGATCGCAAAACGAAACAGGTTGTATCCAGCAGCTATAAAGAGTTTACGCCCGATTTCCTGCTCAACTTTATGAGTGAAAAAAGCGTCAAAAAACAGCGCGAACTCAGCGATTACGAACTGCGTTATCTCGTATTGCGTGACGATGGCGGATTGATCATGGTTGCAGAAGAGTTTTTTGTGGAAACTGTTTGCACCACAGATCCCCGAACAGGCGCCACCAGCTGCACCGACTATTACCATTACGATGATATCATCATGGTGAGCATTGACCCTAACGGAGAAATTGCATGGACTACACACATTCCGAAAGATCAAACCAGTCGCAACGACGGAGGTTATTACCTGTCTTTCGCACTTGCTGTTTCCGGGCCTAATATTTACATCATGTATAATGATCATCCGAAAAACTTAGATCCGGCGAATACGAAATTGCGCTCCATGACACAACCGATGAAGTCCGTAGCGGTGCTGGTTACTGTAAGTAAAGATGGAGAATTCACCAAACAAGCCATGTTCAAGACCTCCGATCTGAAAATTATTTTACGCCCGAAATTATTCCTGCAGGAGAACGAAAAGCAGTTGTATTTGTTTGGACAAAAGGGGACGACGTATAAATTGGCCGATGTGAAAATCGGAACGTAGGAGCATTTTTACACGTACCTTCGTGATGGCCTTATGAAATCGACAGTAGAACAGATTAAAGCACCGGTTGCGCAAGAACTGGAACTCTTTGAGGGAAAGTTTCGCGACTCGATGAAAAGTTCTGTTCCGTTATTGGATAAGATTACCGCTTACATCGTGAAGCGTAAAGGCAAACAACTCCGCCCCATGTTCGTTTTTTTAAGTGCGAAAATGTGCGGCGAGTTGAATGAATCGACACATCGGGCGGCAGCACTTATTGAATTATTGCATACAGCAACCTTGGTTCATGATGATGTCGTGGACGACTCCAATATGCGTCGCGGTTTCTTTTCCGTAAATGCACTTTGGAAAAACAAAATAGCCGTGTTGGTCGGTGATTACCTGTTGTCGCGAGGTTTATTGCTTTCTGTGGACAATAACGATTTTCATTTGTTACAAATTGTTTCCCGTGCTGTTCGCGAAATGAGTGAAGGGGAACTGTTACAAATTGAAAAAGCGCGCCGACTGGATATTCAGGAACCCGTTTATTTTGAAATCATCCGTCAAAAAACAGCATCATTAATTGCTTCATGCTGCGCTTCCGGTGCGGCGAGCGTTACCCGGGATGAAACGATCATTAAAAAAATGCATCAGTTCGGAGAATATACCGGTATTGCTTTTCAAATTAAAGATGATTTGTTTGATTACGGGTCCGGAGATATCGGCAAACCGAGCGGCATTGATATTAAAGAAAAGAAAATGACGCTGCCGTTGATCTTCGCTTTGAATAAAGCGGATCGCAGCGAGAAACGACGCATTATTAATATTATTAAAAATCATAACGAAGAGCCGGAAGAAGTGCAGCAAGTGATTCAGTTTGTAACCAACAGCGGCGGACTGGAGTACGCAGCCGAGAAAATGAACGAATACAAAAACAAAGCGCTTCAGATTCTTGACGAATTCCCGGAATCTCCCGCAAGATCTTCTTTAATTCAACTTGTCAACTTCACCGTAGAACGCACCAAATGAGAATAGTTGCAGTAATCGCGCTTACTATTTTATGTAGTGCAGTAAATAGTCAAACGCCACATAAAGTTTTTTACCCGGACGGTAAATTACGCGGAGAAGGTCAAATTGATTCGACAGGTAAACTCAACGGCCTTTGGATATTTTATTTTGAAGGCGGCATGAAACAATCGGAAGGTTTGTACGCTCATGGGCAAGCAACAGGAGCCTGGTTTTTCTGGAGTGAAATGGGTCGATTGGAAAGTCACGGTTATTACAAAGCAGATAAAATGGATTCGTTGTGGCGTTTGTTCGCTCCTAACGGTCAAATCACGCAAATTGAATCGTACAAAGCCGGTATCAAACACGGCATTTATGTCAAATACCAAAAGGATACAATAAAAGGTGAGGCCGGATACTACAACAAGGGTTTGAAACACGGCACATGGCGCACCTGGCACGAAAACGGTGTACTGAAGGAAGAAGCCAATTTTAAAAATGGAATCGGAGAAGGCATTATTAAAAATTGGTATAGCAACGGACAACTACAATTTACCGGACAACAGTCGAAAGATAAAGCCATCGGTCACTGGAAGTTTTATGACACCAACGGTAATATCGTTTCGGAAGGCAAGTATGTGAACGGGGAATGGAATGACAAATGGATATCCTATCATACCAATGGCAAAGTAAGTTCCGTCGGTTGTTTTAATAATGGTAAAAAAATTAAAAAGTGGAAGTACTTTAATCCCGAAGGAAAATTGATACGCGAAGAATATTACAAAAACGAAAAGTTGTTTAAAGAGATTATTTATGCGCAGTAGTTTTATTTCGCTGATTTCAGGTGTAGCGCTGATGGCAGCATCGTGCGGCACAACCGAAAACAAGGAAACTAAAAAAGATTCCGTAGCAGTTGATACGTCTAACATCGGCAATTCGAGCGTAACGGTGAGTGAGCCCGTAGCGCCTGTTTCCAAACGTGTTTCAGATTCCATTTATAATGGAGAATACGTGGAGAAATACGAAACAGGCATTATTTACAAACGCGGAGAAATAACGGGTGGTTTGGCTGAAGGTGAATGGCTCACGTTTTATCGCGATGGTAAATTGTGGAGCAAAGGCAATTATCATAACGGCTTGCGCACCGGCTATGCGGTATCGTATTGGCCCAACGGACAAAAAAGTTCGGAAGGTTATTATGCCGAAGGGAAAATGGTGGGCAACTGGATCTGGTGGAACGAAGAAGGAAAATCAGTTGCTAAAACATTTCCGGGAACGCCCGACACGACGAAGTATAAAAAGATTCGTCCGCGCTAGTTCGTATTACCGAACGATTATTTTCCCTTTGTACGAATTGCCGTTTGCGCCGCTCAACACATAGATGTAAACGCCGCTCAGTAAACCTTCACGGACAATGACGATGCGGTCTTCCACAATGCCTTCTACTCTTCGCACCAAGCGACCTTTCAAATCGTACAACTCCAAGGTGTGTTCAAAATTTCCGGTGTTCGGATACAAAATCGTGCATTCATCAATAAACGGATTCGGGAATACCTGCACGCTGCCTTCATAAATATTGCAATCAAAATTCGCTTTATCAATCGTGAATCCGTACAACGGGAAATCGTTATTCATCGGAGCTGTTGACGTAACATATTTCGCATACGGTTTTTGAATGCGCAACTTCACCGTGACATCCGTTTCCAGTAATTGATGCCCGGGAGTTAATACGGGCACATTCACCCAACACGCATCTCTGAAAATTTCCGTGCGTTCAGACGACGCTACAGTCGAATTCATAATCGTGTACATCATCTTTCCGGCATCGTATCGCGGTACGTCTTTCAATTGTCCTGTTAATGCACCTGTCGTGTATACCACATCGCCGTTGTGATTGAACACATAGATGTAATGCATGCCACCCCAAAGTGTTGCGCCCAACGGAGCACGTACGGATGCAGTCGGATTCCACAACATATCTCTCCCGTTTTCACCAACCAACGCTGAATTTTCCGCAAATGCTATATTCAGTCGTTCTCCTGTTTCCACATTAATAGCATATCCCGGGAACCATCCCATGCCTGTAGCACCTATGTAATCTGCAGCTTCAGGATTGTTCGGATCTGATAATGCACCTTCGGCAACCGTTCGTCCTTCTTTGTCCACTGACGCATGGCTCCGCATAAAAAATGGCAGTGTTGCGTTTTCATTGAGTTGTGTATTGGAACCTATTTCAAACACTACACAACGCGACCACTTCGTTTTATCCGCAGTAAACACCACATCCACGTTCGCCAAATTTTCCATCCGGTTGGCAGCAGTTGTTGTTGCATTCGGGTATCCCGGTCCGGTCTCGTAACACGGTTGCGTTGTCGTCGGGCTTATATTATCTGCACATAAACGATACGGGCCCCACGTTCCGTTCACGAGTTTTTCATAATGTTCATCATTATCAATAAAAACAGAACCAATAGAACGATCGTTAAATTCCGCTACACACAACCCGGTTCCTGATCGGTTTCCGGCGCGGATCCAATTTGCAGAACCGTAGTAATCATCATCAGGAATTCCGCTTAACCAATTTTTGGAAGGATCACTGAACACCATGGAGGAACCCAATACCCCATTGTTGTCGGGATTGCGTTGCGAACCCGGTTGTGCCACCTGCTGTACCGTAATCGCAATACCGTATTGCGGAATGTATTGTTTGTTCTTGTATAGAATTGCGGAATAGGAACGAATCGTATCAGTATCACCCACTTTCCACAGGCGCCAACAAGCAGTATTGGTAACGCTGTCGAATGCAATGCGGTATTCACCATCTTGTAACTGATGATAATCTTCGTACGTTACTTTCACCGGTCCGTGAACACCTTCGTATTCGGGATACAACGTTTGATGATCAGGAGCAGAGAGAATAGCATCGATGCTTGCTTTCGTCATATCCAACCACATAATGCCGTTACCCTTTCCTTCGTATCGCACCAAACTCGGACCACATTCGTGTTCGTAAACTTCAATTAAAAGTGTATCGCAAACTGTTGCGGTATCACAAGCGCTGCGGACGGTCAGGCACACAATATATTCACCCGACTCTTTGTATTCATGCATAGGATGTTTGTCGGTAGATGTTTTACCATCACCAAAATCCCATTCGTAGGTTCCGTCTTTTGCAACCGCTGTAAACTGACACATGCCGAGGTTTGCAATAACGGAAAACTCAGGTGCGGCACGATCTGTGCAGCTTAATGTATTAAAACAATTGTCGAACAATTGTTGTATGTAGTCGTCAGCTTCCTGAAGTTTTGTAATGGCGTCGAGATTAGTGCCGTTCGTATCACGCGCCCACGGAACACCAACGGTGACAATTTCTACTTCACCCGGCTCCATATCAGTTGGACCAACACTTGCAATAAAACGCCGATCGGATGGTGCATTACCTACGGAAGCTTCTGTCCAGTTGGGCGATTGAACTCCACCTGTTCCCCATCCCATGATATCTGATATCCCCGGGAACATATACATGCAAGGCAACGTTCCTCCATAACCATTGCCCCCGTATGTCTGTGGAGCGCCGTCTCTCCAAAAACCTTGTATGTAGTAATAAAACTCAATATGATTCTCAGGGTCGCCCACTACAGTCCAATCACCATCGTAATACTTAAACATTGACATCACGTGTGTTTCGCCCGGTTCATCAATCAGATAATCGTGGTCGTTATCTTTTGCATCATTTTCACGGGCACGTGTACCTTTCAAAAAATCCACACCAACAGCAGGTGGATGTGCGCCATATGTATAGGCTTGAGCCTGGGCTGTAGCACCATCGTTCACATCGCCGTTATAACCGTATCCCAAACCTCTCGCTACATCACAGCCCACGTAGTCATCAAGGTAATCACCAACATCAACATCCATGTACTGCCCGAACCAGAAGTCATACCACATTCCTTCTGAACGATTAATGATTTTATACCGAATGAACGTTGCGTTATTCAAATGCTCATTGCTGCTTTTATAAGCGAATGCAGTAGCATGCACCTCAACACCTAAAGCTTGTCCGCCGGTTTCAGAATGCACACCGCCCTTATCATTAAACACCCACCACAAACTTTGGTCGCCCAACAAATGATAATCGCAGTTATTATTTCCGTTTAATGCAAAAGCCGGATAATCGCCGTTTCGTGCGTTATAAATCCCATCACCATCGACATCGGTAAACGGTGCTAAATATTTGGCGTGTCCGCGTGCCGCATCTCCATTGCCGGGCCAGTTCAAAATATCTTCAGGAATGGTGTATGCAGGATTTTGATAATTAGCACGAAACGCCTCTACATCGGCTCGATTGACTTTCCAGATGTAATCGTAGCGATCGCAAATAGTATCAAACGTGGTCGCCGTAGTTGTATCTAAAGGGCCCGAAAAGAAATCAAGCCCGGATTGCCGATATGTCATCGCCGCCACACACAGCTGTCCGCCGTCATCCACGCCACCCATCCACACACCACCGCTAAACACAGAATTCTTACCACTGCCTTTAGGAATTTCGTACTTCGCATTACTCAAATCCCACCACATATCACCCGCGTTCATCATTTTTGCCCTTACGTTGTTAATGTCGAGATCAACCTTAGAATAAGGCGCACGGCAACTGGCCAAAGCCCGCTGTGCATTTTGTGCCTGACTAATAAGAGGGAAGATCGTCCCGAACAAAAAGAGAATCCTTCTGAACATGAGCCGGTATTTCGTTTGGGGGATGAAATCAAATATAATTCAAAATATACCAAAGACCAAACGCATTGCAGACTTCGAGCTATCACTCTGTTGCGTTCTTTTCGGTATCTTCACGATCCCAATGATTCCAAAGGAAACGGTCGATTTAATTCTGGACACTGCGCGTATTGACGAAGTGGTGGGCGAGTTTGTGTCGTTGAAAAAACGCGGCGCCAACATGCTCGGATTGTGCCCGTTTCATAATGAAAAAACGCCATCCTTCAACGTTTCTCCGTCCCGCGGAATTTATAAATGTTTTGGTTGCGGAAAAGGTGGCAACTCCGTCAACTTTATCATGGAGCACGAACACCTTTCGTATCCGGAAGCGCTACGTTGGCTGGCCACCAAGTACAATATTGCCATTGAAGAAGAAGAACGCAATCCCGAACAGTTGCAACGCGACAACGACCGGGAAAGCATTTTTGTAGTGTTACAATACGCGCAAAAACACTTCACCAAAAACTTACACGACACCGAAGAAGGAAAAGCCATAGGAATGAGTTACTTCCGCGAACGTGGCTTTCGTCCCGATATCATTGAAAAATTTCAATTGGGTTATTCTCCCGAAGGTTGGCGCGATTTAACAGACAGCGCTATTCATGCAGGTTACAAATTGGAATATTTAGTTCGCGCCGGACTCACCATTCAGAACGAAGAGAACAAAGAAAAATACTTCGATCGTTTTCAAGGGCGCGTCATTTTTCCGGTACACAATGCCAGCGGACGTGTAATTGCATTTGGAGGACGAACGTTAAAGACGGATAAAAAAGTTGCCAAATACATCAACTCGCCGGAAACGGAAGTCTATCACAAGTCGAATGTATTGTATGGTTTGTACTTCGCGAAGAAAGCCATCATTCAGGAAGACGTTTGTTATTTGGTAGAAGGATACACTGATGTTATCAGTATGCATCAGGCCGGCATTGAAAATGTGGTCGCTTCTTCCGGAACAGCTTTAACGATTGAACAAATTCGTTTAATAAGACGTTACACGAATAACATTACCATTCTGTACGATGGCGATCCTGCAGGAATTAAAGCCTCATTCCGAGGAATTGATTTAATTCTGGAAGAAGGACTTAATGTTCGTGTATTACTGTTTCCTGATAATGACGATCCGGATTCGTATTCGAAAAAAGTAAGCAGCGAAGAACTTCGTGATTTTATTAAAAATAACACGAAAGACTTTATTGCATTTAAAACCGAACTACTGCTTTCCGAAACGCAAAATGATCCGATTCGAAAAGCCGAATTGATCCGTGAAATGGTTAACAGTATTGCCCTGATACCGGACAATATCACGCGAAGTGTATTCGTCAAAGAATGCAGCCGCATCATGAACATCGAAGAGCAAACCTTGCTCAACGAGTTGAATAAGATTCGCAGGAGGAATTTTGAGAAGAAGAAAGATTCGGTAGTTGAGCAGAACAACTTTGTGCCCGATGTTGCCGCACAACCTACCGAGCAACCAGCGCTGCAACAGCAAACGCGCACGGAATATCAGGAGCGGGAAATTGTACGCCTGTTGTTTAATTATGGCTTAGAACCTATCACCGCAGAAACGGAAGACGAAGAAGGTCGCGCGATGGAAATACAAGTTTCGCTGGCGGAATTTATGTTGCACGAATTGAGCGATGAACACATCGTATTTGAAACACCGGTGTAGAATATTTTATTAATTATTCCGACCCTACGATTAGCACATTAGCCGTTGATTTAATTTCAATTCCGTATCAACTTTCCGAATGGCAACGGCATCACATTTATGTCACCATCGAACAACAGCAACTGAAACGTGGCGCACTTCACGCGCTGGACAGCTTCCGCTTAAAACGATTGGAGATCTTGATTCACGACACACAAAAGGAGTTAAGAGCCGCGCAGGAGTACGATGATCAACTCATCTTGCAACAACGACTTATGACATTACTGAAAGCGAAGAAACATTTTGCGTCTCAATTAGGGCGTGTGATTTTGAATTAAGCGAACTTCTAATTCATCCCCAAACACTGCAGTTTCCCGTGAACTAAAGGTTGTATATTTGAATGCAAACTTAACTCACATGAAACAAATTTATCTATCCCTGAAATTACTGGGAAGTGGGTTATTACTGGCGGCAAGCGGTATAGCACAATCCTGCATTAACGGAGGCTCGGGCGTCACAGGTGCTTTCAATGCCACAGCGTGGGTGTACAATACGGCAACCAAATTGAATTAATTAAAATTCTGATTACAAAATAATAAGTTCTAGTTACCGAAAACCGTACACTACTTGGTGTGCAGTTTTTTTATTTAATGTATATTAGATACGCAAACTAAAATCCATTTCATGAAAACACCTTTACTCCTACTCACGGGCTTTGCTATTGCAGCGAATTTCAGCGCAAGTGCTCAATGCACCCCCCCGACAACACCAACAGCGACAGGTGATACCGTTAACTGCGGATCTACTGCAACGGTTACCGCTTCAGGCTCTTCGGGAACATACTTATGGTACAATCAGCCCACAGGCGGTACATTGCTTGGAACAGGCCCTACTTTGACGACTGCGCCACTTGTTACCAACACGAACTTCTATGTGGAAGCCAGCAGTCAAACGGCTCCAACAATGATGGGACATAATAACCATCAATCCTCTTTCTCCGGAAATGTCCGTGGTTATTTTTTCACTGCACCTGTGAATTTTACCATCGTTGGTTTAAAAACGCCGCCTGAAATCACCGGCAATCAAAGTATTGCCGTAGTGCGGTTTACTGCAGGACCACCTCCACTTTACTCAACTACCACGAATAGCTTTACAGTTCTGTATTTAACCCAGAATAATCCCAGCACATCCATTTTACCTGTAAGTATTCCGGTTGCACAAGGTGATATTATTGGGATATTAGGTCAAGCTGGAACAACAAACTCCTACACCACAGGACCGGTAAGTACCACAATCGCCGGACAGCCCGTTACATTGGCGCGGTTAGGAATGCAATTCCAATTAACAACAACAGCTCCACAACAATTGTGGACGGAAAACGGCGGTTCTATTTCTCGCGTAGAAATGTATTACACTACCGGTTGCACCAGCCCCCGTGCCATGACTACCGTGGTGGTTGATCCATTACAAATCACAGCAACAGCTTCTGCTACTACGGTATGTGATGGCGATCAGGTAACTCTTACAGGATCAGGCGCAACAACATACGTATGGAGTTCAGGCGGTACGGCTCCCGTTGAAATTGTGAATCCTTCTACAACTACTACCTATACAGTTTTAGGTAACAACCCTAACGGTTGCTCAGGCTCTACAACAGTTTCCGTTAACGTTAACGCATTACCGAATATCACTGCTTCCGCTAATGCAGGACTCGTTTGTGAAGGCAGCGCAGATACACTCACCGCTTCCGGAGGAACTTCTTACGCATGGAGTTCAGG